>NZ_JACADQ010000081.1 GCF_016106015.1 Neoroseomonas rubea | reverse complement strand
TGCTGACCCGTCTCGTGAACGGCTGGCCAAACAGCCGCATCGACGACCTCATGCCCTGGTGCTGGAAGACCGACAAAGCCGGTTGACCATCAATCGCGCGCCTCAAGGGCCTCTACGCCGCGCTTACCAAGCAAGCGCAGCAAGGGGCGCATCGTCACGCCGCTGATGCGTCTGCAGGATCCCGAGCACACCCAGGTCTTGATCGTGACATTGCCCGAGACGACCCCCGTTTCGGAGGCAGGGGCACTGCAGGAGGACCTGCGGCGCGCTGGCATCGAACCCTATGCGTGGGTGGTCAACCGCGCCTTGGCTGGCAGTGGCGCTTCGGATCCGCGGCTGCTTCAGCGCATCGCACGCGAAGCCGCGCAGATCAGCCGGCTGAAGGCTGGCCTCGCACAGCGCCTGTTCCTCCTGCCGTGGCAAGCGGAAGCGCCGGTGGGTGTTCCGGCGCTGCGGAAGCTCGCAGCGTAGGCGGTCGGGCCTGGCGCAATTGATTTGGCGCAACGCGCATATGCGCCAATCTGCCTGACCCTACCCCTGCAGTATCCCCGCTGTGCTACCGTCCATCGAAGGGATGGCCTGCTACCCATCCTTGGATCGCCCTGCCGGGCATCTTCCAGCGCCATTCGGTCGGCTTGGGCCGTGTGCCGTTGGCCAATTTCACCAGGCTCGTCGGCGGTCTGTTGCCGATCTCGCTGTGCAGGCGAACCTCGTTGTCGTCTCAAAGCCACGCTTGGCACTTCGCCCGCGCGTCGTCGAAGCCCATGAACCAGTGCGCGTTCAGGCACTCCACCCAGACCTTCCCGTTCAGGCTCTCAATGAACGCATTGTCCGTCGACTTCCCTGCCGGGCGAAATCGAGCGCCACCCCGCGCTGGCTGGCCGAGAGCTCGAACTCGCGTGACATGAACGGCATGTTTGATCCCAGGGTTTGATGGTGCAGTCTTTTCCCAGGCTTGGAAGGACGCGCTACGGGCCAGGTTCTCCACGGCAACACCACCACGACAGAGGCGGTCCGTCGCGCGATCCAGCATAGTCAAGCGAGCCTGATGGACCTCGCACGGCGCTTCGGCGTCAACCGGAAGACCATCGCCAAGTGGCGCAAGCGCTCCTTCGTGGCTGACAAGCCCACCGCCCGGAAGGTGCCGCGCTCAACCACCCTGTCCGCAGAACAGGAAGTCATCATCGTAGCCTTCCGCCGTCACACGCGGCAGCCGCAGGACGACTGCCTCTACGCTTTGCAGGCGACGATCCCGCAGCTGACCCGATCCTCGCTGCACCGCTGCCTGCAGCGCCACGGCATCTCTCGTCTGCCCGAAGTCGAGGGCGACAAGGCAACCAAGAAGGCGTTCAAGGCGTATCCGGTCGGCTTCTTCCACATCGACATCGCCGAGGTGCAGACCGCCAAAGGCAAGCTCTGCCTCTTCGTAGCCATCGACCGCACCAGCAAGTTCGCCTTTGCTCATTTGGTCGAGAGCGCAACGCGCGTCACCGCATCCGCCTTCCTCGAAGCCCTCGTTGCCGCCGTGCCGTACCGGACCACACCGTGCTCACCGACAACGGCATCCAGTTCCGACTACCGCCTCGCTACGCCAATGGCCCCACCGCGCGATATCTCACGCACATGTTCGACTTGCGCTACGACGAGTATGGCATCGAGCACCGCTTCACCCGCATCAACCATCCTTGGACCAACGGCCAGCTCGAGCGGATGAACCGCACCATCAAGGACGCCACCGTCAAGCGCTTCCACTACAACAGCCACGATCAGCTCCGGCGACACCTCGACGACTTCATCGCCGTCTACAATTTCGTCCCCCGCCTCAAGCGCCTTCACGGGCTCACACCATACGAGTTCATGTGCAAGGCATGGGCTGATGAGCTCGACCGCTTCACCCAAAATCCACACCACCAAACGCCGGGACTAAACACCTAGAACGTCGCCTCCGAGATGCCCGCCTTGCGGCAGACCTCCCCGATCGCCGTCCCTCCTCCGCCTGGCGCAGCACGAACGCGATCTGCGCATCCGTGACCTTAGACGTCTTCATCGCCTTCCCTCCGTCTCCCGGCCCAACCCTAAACTGGAATTTTCCAGCTCAGGGCGATCCAGGAATCGGGAGGGAGGTCAGTGTCTGCCGACACCTCGCCGCGAATAAACTGCTGCACCGTCCAGAAAGAGCCCAACCGCCGCCTCCGCCAGGACCGCGATCTCGATTGGTTCAAGCGGATCGCGCACGCCGAGCAGCAGGCGCATCTGCGGCGACCCGAGAACCATGCCGTAGAGCATGCGTGCCGCCATCGCAGGATCCGAAAGCCTGAGCCGTCCCGCGTCGGCTTCGGCTGCGAGGCGCCGTTCCAACGCGCTAGCGCCGCGGCTTGTCAGCACGCGATGCGTCGCCGCCGCGAGTTCCGGAGAGCAGTGACGCTCGCCGATCACAAGGCGAAAGATGCCGATCTGGCGCTCCGACAGAAGATGCGCCGCGGCCGCCCTCAGGATGCCCGTCAGCGCCCTCCGCAGGTCGGGATCGCGTTCGAGCTCGGTGTCGAGGGCGATCGGGACGAGCGTCGCGGCGATCGTCGCCTCGAACAGCGCCGCCTTCGAGGGAAACACTTGGTACAGCGTGCGCTTGGACATGCCTGCCGCGCGCGCGACGTCATCCATGTTGGCCGCGGCGTACCCATCGCGCAGGAAGACGCCGGCGGCGGCCTCGCACAGTCGCTGCCGGCGCGTGGCGTCGGGCGCCGCGAGGCACGCGGCCGCCTCTGTTACAGAAGTCGGGTGGTCGAGCACCTCGCCCATGTCGGTCTACTCGGCCGGCGCGGGCAGCGCCGCGGCCGGGGAAGGCGCTGCCTCGCCCTTCCGCCGCGCGCCAAAGACGCGCAGCACCAGCACGAAGAAGAGCGGCACGAACAGCACCGCGAGCACCGTGCCCGCGACCACGCCACCGATCACGCCGATGCCGATCGCGTTCTGCGCGCCCGATCCCGCGCCGCTCGCAATCGCCAGGGGCACGACGCCGAGCGTAAAGGCGAGCGAGGTCATCACGATCGGCCGCAGCCGCTGGCGGGCAGCCTCGGTCGCCGCCTCGGCCAGCGACAGGCCGCGGTCGAAGCCCTCGCGCGCGAACTCCACGATCAGGATGGCGTTCTTGGCCGTCAGTCCGATCGTGGCCAGCAGGCCCACCTGGAAATACACGTCGTTAGCAAGACCCTTGGCCAGGGTGGCGAGCACCGCCCCGAGCACGCCGAGCGGCACCGCCAGCATGACTGCCGTCGGGATCGACCAGCTTTCGTAGAGCGCCGCGAGGCAGAGGAACACCACCAGCAACGACAGGGCGTAGAGCGCCGGCGCCTGGCCCGAGGACTGCCGCTCCTGGAAGGAGATGCCGCTCCACTCGAAGGCGAAGCCCGGGGGAAGCTGTGCGGCGAGCCGCTCCATCTCCGCCATTGCCTCGCCCGTCGTGTAGCCTGCGGCGGGCATGCCCTGAATCTCGCGCGACGGGGTCCCGTTGAACCGTTCGAGGCGCGGCGAGCCAAACTCCCATACGGTGCGACCGAAGGCGGAGAACGGCACCATCTGCCCTTGCGCGTTGCGCACGAACCATTTGTCGAGGTCGCTCGGCACCATCCGTGCCTCGGGCTGGCCTTGCATGAAGACGCGCTTGACCCGCCCGCGGTCCATGAAGTCGTTGACGTAGGTCGACCCCCAGGCAGTCGAGAGGGTGGAATTCACCTCCGTCACCGACAGGCCGAGGGCGCTCGCGCGTTCCCAGTCCACGATCAGGCGGAACTGCGCCTCGTCGTTCAATCCGTTGGCCCGCACACGGGTCAGCACCGGGCTTGCCGCCGCAAGGGAGAGCAGTTGGTCGCGCGCTCCCATCAGCGCCGCGTGGCCCTGCCCGCCGCGGTCGACCAGCTGGAAGGAGAAGCCAATGGCATTGCCGAGCTCGCGCACCGCGGGCGGGGAGGATGCGGTGATCAGCGCATCCTGGTACCGCCCGAAGCGCGCATTGATCCGCGCCGTCAGGGCCTGGACGTCCTGCTGCGTGCCGCGCCGCACATCCCAGTCCCGCAGGGTGATGAAGCCGAGCCCGGAATTCTGTCCGCGACCACCGAAGCTGAAGCCGTTGATGGCGAAGAAGTTGTCGACGACCGCACCTTCCTCCTCGCGCAGGTAGCGGCCGATCTCGTCGAGCGCGCGCTGCGTGCGGTCGGCCGTCGCGCCGGGCGGGGCGGTCACTTGCACGAAGGCTATGCCCTGGTCCTCGTTCGGCAGGAAGCCGCCGGGCAGGCGCAGGAAGCCCCAGCCGAGCGCGGCCAGCAGCACGGCATAGAGCGCGAGCATCCGCGCCGGCCGGCGCAGGCTGGCCGACACACCGCCGACGTAGCCGCGCGTCACGCGGTCGAAGCCGCGGTTGAACCAGCCGAACACGCCACGCTTGCCGTGGTCCGGCTTGTGCGGCCGCAGCAGGGTCGCGCAGAGCACCGGCGTGAAGAAGATCGCAACCAGCACCGACAAGGCCATAGCCGTGGCGACGGTCACTGAAAACTGCCGGTAGATGACGCCCACGGATCCGCCGAAGAAGGCCATCGGCAGGAAGACCGCCGAGAGCACCAGGCCGATGCCCACCAGCGCGCCGGTGATCTGGTCCATCGAGCGCCGCGTGGCCTCGAGCGGGGAGAGGTGCTCCTCTGCCATCACCCGCTCGACATTCTCGACCACCACGATGGCGTCGTCGACCAGCAGGCCGATCGCCAGCACGAGTCCAAACATGGTCAGCGTGTTGACGCTGAACCCCAGCGCCTGCAGCACCGCGAAGGTGCCCAGCAGCACAACCGGAATCGCCATGGTCGGGATCAGCGTGGCGCGGAGGTTCTGCAGGAAGACGAACATCACGATGAAGACGAGGACCACCGCCTCGATCAGCGTCATGATGACGGCTTTGATCGAACGCTGCACGAAGGGTGTCGTGTCCTGCAGGTAGACGACGTCCAGCCCAGGCGGGAAGCTCGGGCGCAAGCGGTCGATCGTCTCACGCACCGCGGCGGCCGTATCGAGCGCATTGGCCCCGCTGGCGAGGCGTATGCCGATGCCGCTGGAGGGCCTTCCGTCCAGCAGGGTGGTGATGGAGTAGTTCTCGCCGCCGATCTCGACCCGCGCGACGTCGCGCAGCCGAACCTGCGCGCCGTCGGGGCGCACGCGGATCAGGATGGCGCCGAATTCCTCTACCGTCTGCAGGTAGGAGGGGCCGATGATGGTAGCGTTCAGCTGCTGGCCCGGCACCGCCGGCAGCGCGCCCATCTCTCCGCTTGAGACCTGCACGTTCTGCGCGCGCACGGCCGCAGCGACATCCGCGGGCGTCAGCCCGAAATTCACGAGCTTCGCGGGGTCCAGCCAGATGCGCATGGCGAACTGCGCGCCGAAGACCTGGTAGTCGCCGACGCCTGGCGTGCGGCTGATCGGATCCTGCACATTGGCCACGAGGAAGTCGGAGATATCGATCCGCTCCATTCGGCCGTCGGTCGAGACGAATCCCACCACCAGCAGGAAGTTGCCGGAGGACTTCACGACGCGAATGCCCTGCTGCTGCACCGTCAGCGGCAGGCGGGGCACTGCCAGCTGGACGCGATTCTGCACCTGCACCTGGGCGGTATCGGCATTGGTGCCGGGCGCGAAGGTCAGCTGGATGCGCGCTGCGCCATCCTTCGTGGTCTGGGAATCGAAGTAGAGCAGGTTGTCGATGCCGCTCAACTGCTGTTCGATCACCTGCACAACCGTCGTCTGGACCGTCTCGGCCGAGGCGCCGGGGAAGTTGACGTTGATGGCGATGGCGGGCGGGGCGATCGCCGGATACTGCGCGACGGGCATGCCTCGCAGCGCCAGGAGACCCGCCAGCATGATCCCGATGGCGATCACCCATGCGAAGACCGGGCGATCGATGAAGAAGCGGGCCATGGCGCGGCGCTAGCTCGAGGCCGGCGCGGCACCGCGCTCGCGCGCCTGGACGCGGGTTCCCGGACGGACGCGCTGCAGGCCCTCGATGACCACGCGCTCGCCTGCGGCGACGCCCTCGGTGACCAGCCAGTCATTACCGACGGTGCGGCTGGCACGCAGGACGCGCTGTTCCGCCACGCCATCCGCGTTCACGACGAAGGCCATCGGCTCGCCGCGCGGGGTGCGAAGCACGGCGCGCTGCGGCACCAGGATGGCGCGGTCCGTCACGCCCTCCTCGACGCGCGCGCGGACAAACATGCCGGGCAGCAGAAGCTGGTCCGGATTGGGGAAGACGGCGCGCAGCGTCACCGACCCGGTGCCCTGGTCGACGATCACCTCGGAGAACTGCACCTCGCCGGCATGGGGGTATTCCGAGCCGTCTTCGAGCAGCAGGCGTGCAAGGGCGCGGTCCGCCGAGGGACGGCGCAGCGCGCCGCTCTCCACGTCCCGCCGCTGCTGCAGCAGCACCGCGCTCGGCTGGGTGAGGTCCACCAGAATCGGGTCGAGCTGCGTGACGGTCACGAGCGCGGTGGCCTGGTTTGCGGTAACCAGCGCGCCGGGCGTGACGCTCGTGCGCCCGGTGCGCCCGGCGATCGGCGAGGCGACACGCGTGTAGCCGAGGTCGATCCGCGCGGTCTCGAGCAGGGCGCGGCTGGAGATGACATCCGCCTGGGCCTGGCGCAGCGTCGCCTCGGCGTTCTCGAGGTTCTGCTCGCTCACCGCCTGCACCCTCGCCAGGGCGCGCAGGCGGTTGGCGGTGCTTGTCGCCACGCGTTCGGCGGCCTCGATCCGCGTCAGCGCCGCCTCGGCACGCCGCACGGCGGCCTCGAAAGGCGCGGGGTCGATCTGGAAAAGGGGCTGGCCCGCTGCGACGGACTCGCCCTCGGTGAAGAGGCGCTCCCGCAGGACTCCGCCGACCTGGGGGCGAACCTCCGCAGCCCGGAACGGGGCCGTGCGGCCGGGAAGGACGGAGGTGACCGGGATCTCGCGCCTCTCCAAGGTCACCACCGTCACCGCGACAGGTGCCGGCGGAGCGCTGTTCGCGGCGGCGCGGATCGGAGATTCATCGCATCCCGTCGAGGAGGCGAGCAGGAAGGTCAGCACCAGCAGCCTGGACTGCCAGGCGCGCTTGCCTTGGGGGCCAGCCTTTGCCGCACGCGACCTCGCGCTGGATGACAGGGTCATGAAGCCTCGTTCCGGAGCGGATTGGGATGAACCACGCGGATACTGGTGAGTTTCCCACCGACTTCAACCGGCGCATTTCAAGCATCGCGCCGATCGTGGACGTCCTGTCCCTCGACTTGCCGTAGATCTGTGCACGGCCTGCCGCGAAGCGGGCACTGCGCTGGCTCCGCGGGTGGCGTTGAAGATCCCGGAGCGATACAATTGCGCCGCGACGATGCGGACGGAAGGTGGCGCAGCGGCTAGCCGGTTTCAGTCGGCCGCGCGATCCGTTCGCCGGAAGAAGCGATTCTCCGGACGCGGAAGGCCCAAATGCTCGCGCAGCGTTGTTCCCTCGTATTCGGTGCGGAAGATACCGCGTCGTTGCAGCTCGGGCACCACCTGGTCGACGAAATCATCGAGGCCGCCGGGCACGTAAGGGAACATCACGTTGAATCCGTCGCAGGCGCGGGTCTCGAGCCATTCCTGCATCTCGTCGGCGATGGTCGCCGGCGTGCCGACGATGGCCGCGCCGGCGTAGCCGCCAAGGCGCTGGGCCAGCTGGCGCACGGTCAGGTTCTCACGCCGCGCGAGAGCAATGGCACGCTCGCGGCCGCTCTTGCTGGCCTCGGTGTCGGGGATCTCGGGCAGCGGCGCATCCGGGTCGAAGGCCCGCGCATCGACGCCGAGCGCGATGGAGAGCGCGCCGATCGCGCTCTCGTAGTGCACCAGGCTATCGAGCAGTGCGCGCTTCTTCCGCGCCTCCGCGACCGTGGAGCCGACGACAACGAGCGCCCCGGGTAGGATCTTGATGTGGTCGGGATTGCGGCCAAAGGCGGCCGCGCGTCCCTTCACGTCCGCATAGAAGGCGCGTGCATCGGAGATCGGGCCGCCGGCGGCGAAGACCATTTCCGCGGTCTCGGCGGCGAGTTGCCGCCCGGCATCCGATGCTCCCGCCTGCACGATCAGCGGCCAGCCCTGCACGGGACGTGCGACGTTGAGCGGCCCGCGCACCTTCAGCTCCGGCCCAACGTGGTTCAGCGCATGCATGCGCGAGGGGTCCCAGAAGATTCCGCTCTCGGCATCGCGGATGAAAGCGTCGTCGGCGAAGCTGTCCCACAGCCCGGTGACGACGTCGTAGAATTCGCGGGCCCGTTTGTAGCGTTCGCCATGCGCCATGTGTTCGTCATGGCCGAAGTTCAGCGCCGCATCGGGATTGGCGGTGGTCACCACGTTCCACCCTGCGCGCCCGTTCGAGATGTGGTCGAGCGAGGCGAACTTCCGGGCGACGTGATAGGGGTCGTTGTACGTGGTGGAGGCGGTGGCGATCAGGCCGATGCGTTCCGTCACGGCGGCCAGCGCCGGCAGCAGCGTCAGCGGATCGAAGGAGGTGACGGTGTGGCTGCGCCGCAGCGCCTCGATCGGCATGTTCAGCAGCGCGAGGTGGTCGGCCATGAAGAAGGCGTCGAACTTTCCGGCCTCGAGGCGCTGGATCAGGTGCTTGAGCCTGGGGAAGGAGAAGTTCGCATCCGGCCAGGCGCCGGGATAGCGCCAGGCACCTGTGTGGATCGAGACCGGGCGCATGAAGGCGCCGAGATGCAGGCGACGCTGGCCGGGCATGGCGGTAGCTCCCGTTCAGGCGCCGTCGCGGGCGGCGCCGTCAAGAATGGCTGTGACGTGATCTCAGAGATCGGAATGTCCCTGGCCAGCCGCAAGGCGGCCGGCGCGACGCGCCGCGACCATGTCCGGCGTAGCGAGAGGCGTGCTCGACGTCGCACCTGCGGACCTTTGGGCTCGTCCGCCACAGAGGAGCGCTTGCGCCACTTGGCGATGGCCTTCGCGTTGATGCCGAAGCACCGCGCCAGGTCACCCCGGGCTCGCTGGACCATGCTGGATCGCGGGACGGACCGCCGCTGTCGCGCGGGTGTTCTTGAATAACCTGGACCATGGCGCGTCCTTCCATGCCGGTGAAAGGACTGGCCCATCAAACCCCGGGATCAATCACCTGGTGCATCGCGGAAATCTTGGGCATATGCGTCTGGCAGCTGGGCCTGCGTCAGTCCGCCCGGCGAATCGCCTCCAACGTTGCCTCAAGCGCGGCGATGCGCGTGCGGTACGGCTATCGCCGGCTCCACGTGCTGGTGCGG
This sequence comes from Neoroseomonas rubea, assembly GCF_016106015.1. Classification (GTDB taxonomy): domain Bacteria; phylum Pseudomonadota; class Alphaproteobacteria; order Acetobacterales; family Acetobacteraceae; genus Neoroseomonas; species Neoroseomonas rubea. The sequence continues at coordinate 5,086 of NZ_JACADQ010000081.1, read as the reverse complement.
CGGGAGGGCTGGCATGTGGACACGAAGCGCATCTTCGGGCTGTACCGAGACCTCGGCCTGCACCTGCGCAACAAGGGGCCGGAGCGGCTGACCCGGCCCCCAAAGTGCCCTCGTTCATGAGCGGGCCTGTTCTCCATTTGCCCCGATGCGGGGCGGGTTGCAAAGGCTGCTGGGGTTAGCCCGCCCAGGCTCGTGTGCGGGCGGCCCGTATTGTAGTCGTTCCTCCATGCCTCGATGATCCTGCGCGCCGCGGGCAGGCAGCCGAACAGGTGCTCGTTGAGACATTCATCGCGGAACCGGCCGTTGAAGCTTTCCACGAACCCGTTCTGCTGCGGCTTGCCCGGCGCGATGTAGTGCCAGGCGACGCCTCGCTCCTACCGCCAGCGCAGCATCGCGTGCGAGGTCAGCTCAGTGCCGTTGTCGCTGACGATCATCGCCGGACGGCCACGCAGCGCCACGATCCGGTCGAGCTCGCGGCCAACGCGCAGCCCCGACAGCGAGGTGTCCGCCGCCAGCGCCAGGCACTCGCGGGTGAAGTCATCGACCACAGCGAGGACGCGGAACCGCCGCCCGCAGGCCAGCGCGTCGGAGACGAAGTCCAGCGATCAGCGCTGGTTCAGTCCCCGCGGCAGTGCCATCGGCGCCCGCGTGCCGAGCGCGCGCTTACGACGTCCCCGCCGACGCACGCCCCGGCGTTCCGCCCGGTAGAGGCGGAACGATTCTTGTGGTTCAGCCGGTGCCCCTCGCGCGCCAGCAGAAGGTGCAGGCGCGGGTAGCCAAAGCGCCGGCGTTCATTCGCCAGGGTTCGCAGCCGAACGCGGACCTCGCTGTCGTCAGGGCGCTGCGAGACGTAGCGATACGTCTCCGGTGCCAGGCCGACGAGCTCACAGGCGCGCCGCTGCGAGTAGTCCTTCTCCTTGATCGCCCAGGTCACGACGCTTCTCCGCGAGCTGGGCGTCAGAAGCTTTTTGCCAACATCTCCCGCAGCGTCGAGACATCGAGCATGGATTCCGCCAGCAGCTTCTTCAGCCGCGCGTTCTCCTCCTCGAGGCTCTTCAGCTTGCGGGCATCGGACTCCATGCCCCCGTACTTCGGGCGCCAAGCGTAGAACGTCGCCTCGCTGATCCCGTGCTTGCAGCACAGATCCGGCGCCGTCGCACCCGCCTGGTGCTCCTTCAGCACCCCGATGATCTGCTCCTGCGTGAACCTCGATCGCTTCATCATCCCTCTCCCTTCGACGGACTCTAGCTCACGGCGGGGACATCCAAGGGGGCAGGGTCAAGGTGCGTGGTGAGCTTGGGGCGATGCTGCGTTTGGCGGAGGGTGCCCGAAACGGCAAAGGCGCCGACTGGGAGGTCGACGCCTTGTGTTCGCAACTTAAGATGGATGCGGGGACACGCAACCGACGATACAAATACATCACGGTAGCCATCTGATGCCGGCTGTCGGCCAGCTATCAGAGCTTGGGGGCGAAGTTTCGCATCCCCTCCCCTGCTCCATTCTTGTCCATCACAACCTGTCCCTCCCGAGCGGCGCACCGCGCTGAGGCACAGGTTTGTCCGCGATCCGCGCGCGCACCTTGATGGTTCGAACGCGCAACCAGCGTCGATTTCGGGCCGCCGAGAGCCGGGAGTCTCCGAACCTTGACGGTAGCCTCGTGCTCGACTGCCATGCACGCGCGAACAACAGCGCGCGCACGGCGGGGCGGGACGTCTGCGCCTCGACGTTGGACCTCGCCGCGGCGCCGATGGCGGTGCAGGTGACGAAGCGGCGGTGGCCGTGGGATCGGCGCTTCCGTTTCGCAGCGCTGGCGGCGCCCGGAAGCCCCCGCTGAAACTTGTCACCAAGCCCGCATTTTTGGGCTTGATGCATCGAGCACCAATGCATAGACAGACGACATGAATGCCCCCCGCCCTTCCCCAGCGCCCGCCCCCGCTCCACGCGTCGACTACGCGTCCCGCGACTATTGGGCGGGCACGATCAAGATGGGGCTGTCGAAGTTCTTCATCCTCCGGGTCCTGCATGACGGCCCGATGCATGGGTACGACATCGCCCGCACGGTCGAGCGGACCACGGGCGGATGTTGCTCCCCGACCGAGGGCACGATCTACCCGGTCCTCCGCGAGTTCGAGGCTGGCGGTTTCGTGACGGTGACCGAGGAGATTGTGCAGGGCCGCCAGCGCCGGGTCTACGCGCTGACCGAAGCCGGCCGCGCTGCCTTCCGCGTTGCGCTCGACGCCTGGATGGAGGTGACGGCTGCGCTGCAGGACACCGGCCGCGCCTTCGGCGCCGCGGGCCGGACCACCGCAGGATCCCGCTGCCGTTGAAGCCGACATCGACCTTCACGCGCGCCACAATACCTTCCTCATCTATGCATTGATCCTCACCACCAAAGGAGCCTGGATCATGACCTGCTGTGCCCGCCCAAGCCCCTCCGAGACGCAGACTTCACTTCGGCCGCTGCAATCCGAGGCTCTTCCGGCGCTGGCCGCTGCGCTCCGCACCGCCGGCTTTCCCGCCGACGATCTCGCAGAGCCAGGCCGCCGCTTCTTCGCCTGGCACGACGCGCGCGGCACGCTGCGCGGCCATGGCGGCTGGGAGCGGCACGGGTCGGCGGTGCTGCTGCGCTCGCTTCTGGTCCCGGCCGAGGCGCGCGGTCAGGGCCATGGGCGGCGCATGGTGGAAGCGCTGCTGGCCGCTGCCGGGGCCGAAGGCGCTGAAGACGCCTGGCTGCTGACCACCGGCGCGGCGCCCTTCTTCGCGCGGCTTGGCTTCGTTGCGACGCCGCGCGAGCTCGCGCCGCCCCCCATCGTCGCCACACGGCAATTCGCCGGCCTCTGCCCGGCTGACGCGACGCTGATGCGCCGCGCCCGCCTCCGTCCGGGCACGCTGCCGGTCGCGGTGATCGGCGCCGGTCCGATCGGCCTCGCTGCGGCGGCGCAACTCCTCAGCCGCGGCCTCGAGCCCGTTGTGCTGGAGGCCGGTACGGAGATCGGCTCGGCCGTGCGCGCGTGGGGCCATGTGCGCATGTTTTCGCCGTGGGGCTTCAACACGGATGCGGCGGCGCGCGCGCTGCTGACAGCCGAGGGGTGGAGCGCACCGAACCCGGATGCTTTCCCGACCGGCGCGGAGCTGGTGGAGCGCTACCTTGCGCCGCTCGCCGCCAGCCCCGCGCTGCGCGGTCGCATCCGCACCGGCGCGCGGGTGATCGGCGTGGCGCGGCAGGATTTCGGCCGCCTACGTGACGGGGATGGGCGCGACGCCGCCCCCTTCCTCCTGCATGTCGAGACCGCCGGCGGCGTCGAGGCGATCGCGGCGCGCGCGGTGATCGACTGCTCGGGCACCTGGAACGCGCCCAACCCGGCCGGTAGCCATGGTATGCCGGCGCCAGGCGAGGCCGCCGCGGGCGATCGCATCGCCTATGGCATCCCCGACGTCCTTGGCGCTGACCGCGCTGCCCATGCCGGGCGCACCACGCTCGTCGTCGGCGCCGGCCACTCGGCGATGAACGCGGTGCTCGACCTCGTGGAGCTGGCACGTTCCGAGCCCGGCACCCGCATCCTCTGGGTGTTTCGCCGCCCGCTGGGCGACGTCAGCTTCGGCGGCGGCGCCCGCGATGCCCTCACCCAGCGCGGCGTGCTGGGCGCACGTGCCCAGGGGCTGATCGAGAGTGGAGCCGTGACGGCGCTGGCCCCGTTCCTGATCGACCGCATAACAAAAGCGGACGGCGCGCTTGCCATCACGGGCCGGCAGGACGGGCGCGTGGCCCAGGTGCGGGCTGACCGGATGATCGTGGCGACCGGCTTCCGCCCCGATCTCTCCTTCCTGCGCGAAGTCCGCGTCGCGCTCGATCCCGCTGTGGAAGCGACGCCGGCGCTCGCTCCGCTGATCGACCCCAACCTCCACTCCTGCGGCACCGTGCGCCCGCATGGCGAAGCGGAGCTGCGCCACCCGGAAGCGGGCTTCTGGATCGCCGGCATGAAGAGCTATGGCCGCGCGCCGACCTTCCTGCTCGCCACCGGCCATGAGCAGGTGCGCTCCATCGCCGCCTTCCTGGCGGGCGATGTCGAAGCTGCGCGGCGGGTCGAACTTGTGCTGCCGGAGACCGGCGTCTGCTCGACCGATCGCGGCAACGGCGTCTCCCTCCGTCGCTGTTCTACAGGCGCGGATGAGATCAACCGCAACATGGAGGAAACACGCCAGTCCACGTCGGGCTGCCGCGTCGGTACCGCGGCCGTGACCGGCAGCGCGTGCGGCTGACAGGAGGCGCGGACCTCCAGTGCCATGGTCGAGTGGCCGCGGCTGACGGGGCCCCGCGGCCCGGTCAATCGCGCTTACCCGCTCAAGTGTCCCAGCGCTGCGGCATGGCAGTTTGCGTCGGCCGGGCCTCGGTTGTGTCTGGGTGTCGGCGAGCGCGAGCCTGGCCGACGCTGCACGCTCCCGCCTGCAGCAGGAGAAGCCCCCAGCCCCCGGGCGTCAGCCAGCCATGCATCGTGCTGCGCGGGCCCGCTCAGGATCGCGCGCTGGGTCTCGGAAAGCCTGGTCATCATCGGGCTCCGGTTCAGCGCCCGATCAACCGGGCGCTGCCAGCCCGAGCCCCGCGTTTTGTGCCGCAGCGGGGCAGCGCGGCCATCTCTGCGCCCCGGACCATGCGCGCGACAGCGGCGCGATGCGAAGCCGAATTCCACCTTGTCTCATTGCCATGCCCTGGCCTTCCGGATCAGCGTATGACCGTGCCCATCGCCTTCGGGGGCCCATCGCTGCAGGAGAGAGGATGGCCCAGCCCCTAGTCCCCATCGACGTGGATCCCGAGACGGGCATCTGGACGACCGACGGCCTTCCGATGATCTACCTGCCACGCCATTTCCTGGTGAACATGCAGAAGGGCATCGAAGCCGCCATCGGTCCCGCGGCCTATCGCGACATCCTCTACGCCTCGAGCGATCTCTCCGCCCTGCGATGGTGTCGGGCGGAGGCCAAGACGCACGGCCTGACGCCGGTCGAGACCTTTCGCCATTACCTCAAGCGGCTGTCGCAGCGCGGTTACGGCCTGCTGGACATCACCGCGCTGGACGAGGGAGCCGGC
>NZ_JACADQ010000080.1 GCF_016106015.1 Neoroseomonas rubea | reverse complement strand
CAGCGCGGCGTCCCGCTTCCGGCCCGCCGGCGAGTTCCGCTGCCCAGGCGGTGGCGCCGCCGGCGACGAGCCCGATGGCCAGGCCCTGGAGGGCGCGCGCGACGGCCAGCGCGGCGAGGCCGGGTGCCGCGACGAGGGCCAGCGTCGACAGCCCCGCCAGGACGAGCCCCGCCAGCACGCAGGGCTTGCGCCCAATGCGGTCCGACAGTCCGCCGAGCAAGGGCGCGGTGATGATCAGCGTGCCAGCGTAGGCGATGAAGGCGGCCGCCAGGCCGCCGGCGCCGCCGCCGTCACGGTCGGCATAGGCGGTGAAGAGCGGCATCGCGAGCGTGGTGGAGAAGCCGATGGCGAAGACGGCCGCGCCGATAGCGGCGATGCCGTAGGATGATTCGCGTCGCGGAGCCAGACCGCCGGGCCCTTCGGCCCCGCCGTCATCGGATGTGCTGGCGGCGCGTATCCGGTCCAGACCTGCAGGACCTGTGCCTCTGCGGTCATCGGATACGGTCACGAACCCGCCCGGATGAAGCCCGCGCAGCGCTCGGCGACCAGCATCACCGCGGGCTGGATGTTGGGGGAAGGGATCAGCGGGAAGGCGGAGGCATCCGCGACGCGCAGCCCCGCGACGCCGCGCAGCCGCAACTGAGGGTCGAGCACCGCCATCGGATCGTTGGCACCCCCCATCCGTGCCGTGCCGCAGGGATGGAAGACGGTGCCGGCGGTGGCGCGGATGTTCTCCAGGATCGCCTCGTCGCTCGCGGCCGCGGGTCCCGGACGCAGCTCCTCCTCGATCAGTGCTGCGAGCGGCGTTTGCGCAGCGATGCGACGCCCGAGATGGGCGGCGCCGAGCATCACGCGCACATCATTCGGATGGTCGAGATAGTTGGCGCGGATGCCGGGTTTTTCCCGCGTGTCGGGGGATCGGAGGAAGACCTCGCCGCGGCTGTCGGGGCGGCAGACACCGTAATTGAACATGAAGCCCGGGAAGTCATGCAGGCCCTTCTCATAGGCGAAGGTGGAGAAGTTCACGAAGAGGAACTGAACCTCCGCCTCCTCGGCGCCCGGCGTGACGCGGGCGAAGGCATTCGCCTCTCCCGCGCCGATCGAGAGCGGCCCGGTGCGGGAGAGCAGGTAGTCGAGCCCCATCTTCGCCTGCCGCAGCGGGGAACGCATGACCTCGTTCAGCGTGCCGCATGGCTTCGTGCGGTAGATGCATTTCGCGATCAGGTGGTCCTGCAGGTTCCGCCCGACGCCTGGGCTGTGCTGCGCAACCGGGATGCCGAGGGCGCGCAGCGCTTCGCCGTCCCCGATCCCGGACAGCATGAGAAGCTTCGGCGTCTCGATCGCGCCGGCGGAGCAGACGATTTCTCGCCTCGCCCGGAAGGCTACGGGGCGGCCGTCCTGCTGCGCCTCGACCGCGACGGCGCGGCCGGCCTCGACAACGATGCGCGTCGCCAGCACGCCGGTCTCGACGCGGAGGTTGCCGCGCCGCATGGCCGGGCGAAGATACTCCTTCGCGGTGGAGGAACGCCGCCCGCCATTGACGTTGAGCTGCACGGGCCCGGCGCCGTCGATCGCGGTGCCGTCGTTCCAGTCACGGTTGCGCGGCAGGCCGGCGGCGAGGCACGCCTCGACGAAGGCGGCGGCTGCCGGCGCCAGGCGGCGCGGTTCCCGCACATGGATCGCGCCATCCGCGCCGCGGGCCGGGTCGGGCGCGCCGTCCCAATGTTCGATGCGCCGAAAGATCGGTGCCACGTCCTCGTAGGACCAGCCCGTCGCTCCGGCCTGCGCCCAGCGGTCGTAGTCGTGGGGGCTGCCGCGCAGGAAGACCAGGCCGTTCACGCTGCCCGAGCCGCCGAGCACCTTGCCGCGCGGCCAGTGGATGCGGCGGTCCTTCAGGTTCGGCTCGGGCTCGGTCTCGTAGCGCCAGTCGTATTTCCCGCTGCCGTAAAGCTTCGCGTAGCCCGCGGGCAGCGAGATCCAGATGTCGCGGTCGGGTGGCCCGGCTTCCAGCAGAAGCACGCGGCAGGACGGATCCTCGGAAAGGCGGGCTGCCAGGATGCAGCCTGCGCTGCCGCCGCCGACGATGACGATGTCGGCCGCGGTGTCGGTCACTGCTCCATCCGCACGCCGGTGCGCTCGACCACGCCCTTGAACTTCTCGAGTTCGCTCTGGAAGAAGGCGCGCGCGTCGGCCGGCGTGTTCGGCCGCGTCCATGGCGTGATGCCGGCGACGAGGAAGCGGTCGCGCAGCTGGGCATCGCGCAGCGCGCTGTTGATCGCGCGGTTCAGCGCCTCGGTCACCGGGGCGGGCATGCGCGGCGGCCCGACCACGGCGAACCAGTTGCCGAGGTCGAAGCCCGGGATCCCTGATTCGGCGAGGGTCGGGATGTCCGGGAAGGCCGGGAAGCGCTCGAGCCCCGTCAGCGCGATGCCGCGGACCCGGTTGTCGCGCACCTGCGCGGCGGCGGAGGCCAGGACGGCGACGCCCCAGGCTGTCTCGCCGCGCGCGATGCTTTCTACCATCAGGCCGCCAGAGCGGTAGGGCACATGCGCGAAGCGGCCGCCGAGGTTGAGCGAGACGGCGATCGCTTCCCCCGCGAAGTGGGGAATGGAACCGACCCCGGAGGAGGCATAGGGCATGTCGTCCTGGGGGCCGGCGCGCAGGCGCTGCACGGCCTCCGCCGCGTTCGCCGCCGGGAAGTTCGGCTTGGCGACGAGGATGAGCGGCCCGTTCGCGACGATGGCGACATGGGTGAAGTCCTCCATCGGATTGTAGCGCGTGCCGCCCTGCATGGCGTTCGGGATCAGCACGTGGGACGACGCCTCGTTCAGCATCAGCACATGCCCGTCGGCCGGCTGACGGCGCAGCCAGTCGGCGGCGACGGTGCCTGACGCGCCGGGCCGGTTCTCCACGACGATACGCGCATTCTGCCCCAGGAAGCCCTGCATCCGGTCGGCAAGCAGCCGCGCCGTGATGTCGGTCGAGCCGCCCGGCGCGAAGCCGCTGACCAGCGTGATGGTGCGGTCGGGGAAGGATTGTGCGCGCGCGACGGCGGGCAGGGCGAGGATGGCGGAGGCGGCAAGCAGGCTGCGGCGGTGCATGGCGTTTCCCTGGCGTGTTGTACTTGTGCCCGCAGGGAAGCGCCGAACGGCCGCTGCGGCAAGGCCGGCGATCAGGCGGCGAGCGCCCGCGCGAAGACGGCCGGATCGACATTCCCGCCGCTGATCACCACGCCGATGACGCCGCCCTTCGCCGCGACCTTGCCCGCCAGCACGGCTGCGAGCGCCACCGCCCCTCCGGGCTCGGCGACGATCTTCAGATGCTCGAAGGCGAAGCGCATGGCTCGGAACACCTCAGCTTCCGTGACCACGATGCCGCCGGCGAGATGCCGGTGGTTGATCGCGAAGGTCAGCGCGCCGGGCTGCTTCGACAGCAGCGCATCGCACAGCCCGCTGCCGGTGACGGTGTTCGCCACCCGCCGCCCGGCTTCGAGCGAGCGCTTCGTGTCGTCCCAGCCTTCGGGTTCGACGGCATAGACCTCCGCGCGCGGGGCGAGCGCTTCCAGCGCCAGCACGCAGCCCGCCGTAAGCCCGCCGCCGCCCGTGCAGACCGCGAAGGCGTCCGGCATCAGGCCGAGCGCCCCGGCATCCTCCAGAAGTTCGAGCGCCGCGGTGCCCTGGCCGGCGATCACGTCCGGATGGTCGAAGGGCGGGATGATGGTTGCGCCGCGTTCGGCGGCGAGGACGCCGGCCAGCGTGTCCCGGTCCACCCCGTGCCGGTCGAAGGGGACGATCTCCGCACCCCAGCGCCGCGTCGCCTCCACCTTGATGGCGGGCGCGTCGGCCGGCATGGCGATGGTCGCGCGCATGCCGAGCATGTGGGCCGCCGCTGCGCAGGCCTGGCCGTGATTGCCCGAGGAATGGGTGACGATGCCGCCGCGTCGCGCCTCGGGGTCCATCAACAGCACTGCATTGGTCGCGCCGCGCAGCTTGAAGGACCCGGTGCGCTGGAGCGGTTCGGGCTTCACCAGAACGGTCGCGCCCGTCACCTCGTCCAGCCGCCGGTGGCGCAGCAGCGGCGTGCGCACGATGCGCCCGGCCAGGCGCGCGGCGGCGGCGCGCACATCGTCGAAGCTTGGCAGCGGCGCGGTCATGCGGCATTCCTCCGGCTGAAGCGGCGGGGGTCGCAGAGCGGAACGGCGGCCGCGAGGTCGCCCGGATCCTGCCCCGCCGCGAGTGCGGACAGAAGCCGCCCGGCCGCCGGCGCGGTCTGCATGCCATAGCCGCCCTGGCCGACCATCCAGAAGAAGCCGCGCTCCACCCCTTCGCCGATGGCAAGGCCGCGGTCCGGCGTGAAGCTGCGCAGGCCCGCCCAGCGGTGCTCGATGCGGCTGACCGGGATGTCGAGCGCCTGCTGCATGCGGTCGACCGCGACGGCGACGTCGATTTCGTCAGGCTGCGCGTCGCAGGGCTCGCTGTCGGTCTCGTCGGCCGGGCTGACCATGAGCTTGCGTCGTGCCTCGGCGCGGACGTACCAGGAATGGCCCGCATCGCCGAGCAGCGGCCAGTCAGCACAATCGTGCGCGCCGGGATCGATGATGCAGGCGGTGCGGCGCTTGGGTTGCAGGCCGATCCCGGGCTCGCCGGCGATGCGCGCGACCTCGTCGCCCCAGGCGCCGGCGGCGTTGACGATGACGGGGGCGGAGAAGACGGCGCCGGTCGCCGTTTCGGCATGCCAGGCGCCGTCCTTGCGCCAGATGCGCCCGGCACGACTGCGCAGCGCCAGCACGCCGCCCGCGGCGCGGGCCTGGCGCAGGAAGCCCTGGTGCATGGCGGCGACGTCGATGTCGAAGCAATCCTTCTCGACCGCGGCGAGCGCGGCGTAGTCGGGGCGCAGCGCCGGCACCATGGCGCGGACCTGCTCGAGCGCGATCTCGCGCATGTCGTCGCCCTCGGCGATCATCTCACGCAGATGGTCCACCTGTTCGGGCGGGGCGAGGTGGATGACGGGCCGCGGGCGCATCAGCGGCCCCTCGGCGAAGCCCGGCGGCGGGTTTTCGAAGAAGGCGCGCGACGCGGCGGTCAGGATCCGGGCATCCGGGCTGCCGTAGTTGCGGATCCAGATGGCCGCCGACCGTCCTGTCGCGTGGTACCCGGCGCTTTCCTCCGCTTCCAGCAGGGCGACCCGGCGCGTGGCGGCAAGATGCGCGGCAGCGGTGGCGCCGGCGATTCCGGCGCCGATGACGATGGCATCGAAGGCGTGGTGGTCCATGGGCGGAGCGTGCGGCGGGTGCGGCCGGCGCGCAAGCGCGAGGCGCATGCGCCGTCCGTTACGTTCGCCGGAGGTTGCCACGCGCGAATTTCCCTGACTAACCTTCCGGTTACCGACAAGCGGGCCCGGCACCGAGGTCCGCCCCGGGGAGAGAACGGAAGGGAAAGCATGTCCAAAAACGGGATCACCCGGCGCAACGTGATGCGCAACGGGGCTGGCGTTCTGGCCGCGACCGCGGTCGGCGCGCCCATGGTGCATGCGCAGGGCACGGCCGGGTCGCTGCGCTTCGCTTTCTGGGACCACTGGGTTCCCGGTGCGAATGCCGCGCTGCAACAGCTGGCGCAACGCTGGGGCGCGCAGAACCGCGTCAACATGACGCTCGATTTCATCAACACCACCGGCAACCAGCTGCAGTTGACCATCGCGGCGCAGGCGCAGTCCCGCAGTGGCCATGACGGCATCAGCCTGCTGCCATGGGACCCCGGCACCTATGCGAGCCAGCTCGAGCCCTGCGACGACGTGATGAGCCGGCTGTCGGCCAAGTATGGTGCCGTCAACCCTGTCGCGGAGTTTCTCGGCAAGCGGGAGGGCGCGTGGCGCGGGGTGCCGGCCACGGCGGGAACCCAGACCAAGCCGGCCTGCGTCCGCTTCGACCTGCTTCAGCAGCATGCCGGGATCGACATCCGCGCCATGTGGCCCGCGCGCGGCGAGCGCGGCCCGACCGCCGACACCTGGACCTGGGACACCTTCCTGACCGCCGCCGAGGCGTGTCACCGGGCGGGCTTCCCCTTCGGCCTGCCGATGGGCCAGTTCACCGATGCGGTCGACTGGGTGGGGGCGCTGTTCCTTTCCTACGGCGCGCGCATCACCGACGAGCGCGGCAATCCCACGATCCGCGGCAACCAGGAATTGCGCCAGGCCATTGACTACGCGGTCCGGCTTTCGCGTTTCCTGCCCAACGATGTCTGGGCCTGGGACGACGCGTCGAACAATCGCGCGCTGATCTCGGGCCGCTCGGCGCTGATCTTCAATCCGCCTTCGGCCTGGGCGGTGGCCAAGCGCGATGCCCCCCAGGTGGCCGAGAACTGCTGGACCGTGCCGATGCCAGCCGGGCCGCGCGGGCGCTTCCTGGCCTATCTGCCCTACATCACCGGCATCTGGGCGTTCGGGCGCAACAAGACGGCGGCCAAGTCGTTCCTGGAGTTCATTTCCGAGCGCGAGAGCGCGGAACTGTGCTCGACCATGTCGCAGGGCTACGATATCCCGCCCTTCCTGAGCATGGCCGACTTCCCCGTGTGGGAGCGCGAAGGACCGCCGGTCGGGACGATCTACAACTACCCGCTGAAGGCGCACCAGCAGGCGACGTATTCCATCGCCTTCTCGCCGGCACCTCCTGAGCTGGCGCAGCAGATGTACATCCGCGCGCTCAACACCCAGGTCATCGCCCGCATCGCGCAGGGTGGCGAGAGCATGGACACCGCGCTCGGCTGGCTCGAACGCGAGATCAACAACATGCGCCGCGGCGGCTAGGCCACGGCACGACCGCAAGGCGTGGCGGCGGGGCAGTAGCCCCCCGCCGCCACGCAACGTCGACGAGCGGCTTCGCGGGGACCATCCTCATGGCGGACGGCACGGTGATGATTCAGGGTGCGCCGGGATCGGTGGCGAACTCGTCGTTCAGGCGGTTCGCACGGAGGCGCTCGACCATCGCCTTCCTCATGACGCTGCCGCTCATCCTGGTGATCGGCGGGCTGGTGGCCTGGCCGGCGGGCTACGCGATCTACCTGTCGATGCTGAACCGCCGGATGACCCAGTTCATCGGGCTGACGAATTTCGAGATCCTTCTCGAATCCGACAGTTTCCGCATGGTGATCTTCCAGTCGGTGTTCTTTGCCGTGACCGCCGTGATCCTGAAGGCGCTGATCGGCTTCTGGCTGGCGCACATGCTGCACCACCTTCCCACCAAGGGGCAGCGCAAGTGGCGCGGCATGCTGCTGGTGCCCTGGGTGATCCCGCCGGCGCTGTCCACGCTCGGCTGGTGGTGGATGTTCGACCCGTCCTATTCCTCGATCAACTGGCTTCTGGCGATCTTCGCGGTGCCATCTGTGCCGTGGCTGGGCGAGCCATGGTGGGCGCGGATCAGCGTCATCATCGTCAATGTCTGGTACGGCGCGCCCTTCTTCATGATCATGTATCTCGCGGCGCTCAAATCGGTGCCAGAGCAGTTGTACGAGGCGGCGGCGATCGACGGCGCAACCTCCTCCCAGCGGCTGCGCTACGTGACGCTGCCGATGATGCGCAACATCATCTCGATCACCGTGCTGTTCAGCCTGATCGTGACCTTCGCGAACTACGACATCGTCCGGGTGCTGACCAATGGCGGTCCGCGCGACCTCACGCACGTCTTTGCTTCCTACGCCTTCCAGGTTGGCATCCTGGCCGGCAACATCCCGCGCGGCGCGGCGGTCAGCCTCTTCATGTTCCCGATCCTGGGCGTGATCGCCTTCTTCGTGTTGCGCGGCATCAACAGGCGAAACCGGGAGGAGGCGTGATGTCCAGCACGAGCGCACCGCAGGCGCATCCACGCGGCATCTTCCACAAGGCCGGCAGCCTTCGCGCCGAACGGCGCTGGGCTCTGTGGAGCGCCTACATTTCGCTGGTGGTGGCAGCGGTCATCATGCTCGCGCCGCCGGTCTACATGCTGCTGACCAGCATCAAGACCAGTGCCGAGATCGCCGACCTGTCGGGCAACCCGTGGTGGGTGCGCGCGCCGACGCTCGAGAACTACCTGGCGCTGATCAACAACCCGATGTTCCGGGGGTTCTTCTGGAACAGCGTCAAGGTGACCGTCGCCGTGGTCAGCATCTCGATGGTGATCTCGGTGCTTGCCGCCTTCGCGCTCGGGCGCATGCGCTTCTGGGGGAGCCAGGTGCTCGCAACAGGCGTGTTCTTGACCTACCTGGTGCCCGACACGCTGCTGTTCATCCCGCTGTACCAGATCGTCGGAGGTCTGGGGCTGCTCGACAACGCCTGGGGGCTGGTCCTGGTCTATCCGACTCTGACCGTGCCCTTCTGCACCTGGATCATGATCGGCTACTTCGCCTCGATCCCGAAGGAGTTGGACGAGGCTGCGCTGATCGACGGAGCCAACTGGCTTCAGATGCTCACGCGCATCTTCATCCCCGTGGCGCTGCCCGGCATCATCGCGGCGACAATCTTCGCCTTCACCGTTTCCTGGGCGGCCTTCGTATATCCGACGGCCTTCATCACCTCGCCGTCCGAGATGCCGATGACGATCGGCGTCGTCAGCCAGCTGATCCGCGGCGACACCTTCGCCTGGGGCCAGTTGATGGCCGGCGCGCTGCTGGCGGCGCTGCCGCCCGTGATCGTCTACGCCTTCCTCATGGATTACTACATCGCCGGGCTGACCGCCGGCGCGACGAAAGGCTGAACGACCGATGGCTGAGGTTTCGCTTCGCAAGATCGTCAAGGCGTATGAAGGCGGCGTCCAGGCGGTCAAGGGCATCGATCTTGAGATCCAGGATCACGAATTCGTCGTCCTCGTCGGCCCCTCCGGCTGCGGCAAGTCCACCACGCTGCGCATGATCGCGGGGCTGGAGGAGATCACGGCTGGCGAGATCGCCATCGGCGGCACGGTCGTAAACGACATCCCTCCACGCGATCGCGACATCGCGATGGTGTTCCAGAACTACGCCCTGTATCCGCACATGTCGGTCTACGAGAACATGGCCTTCGGCCTGACGCTGCGGAAGTTCCCGAAGGCCGAGATCGACAAGCGGGTGAAGGAAGCCGCGCGCATCCTCGACATCACTCCGCTGCTGGAGCGCAAACCCAAGGCGCTGTCGGGCGGCCAGCGCCAGCGCGTCGCGATGGGCCGCGCGATCGTCCGCGACCCGAAGGTGTTCCTGTTCGACGAGCCGCTGTCCAACCTCGACGCCAAGCTGCGCGTGCAGATGCGCACCGAGATCAAGAAAGTGCACCAGACGGTGCGTACCACCACCGTATATGTCACCCACGACCAGGTGGAGGCACTGACGCTCGCCGACCGCGTCGTGGTGATGAACCACGGCATCATCGAGCAGGTCGGACCGCCGCAGGAGCTCTACCATCACCCGGCGACGAAGTTCGTCGCGGGCTTCATCGGCAGCCCAGCGATGAACTTCATCCCGGCGCAGCTCGAGGAAGCCTCGGGCGGCCTCAACATCGTCATCGCCGGAGGCATGTCGCTGCCGGTGCCGCCCTCACGCGTCGACCGCTACCGCGGGCACGCCGGCAAGCCGGTCCTTTTCGGCATCCGCCCCGAACACCTCACCGACGACAAGACGACCGACAAGCACCACCTCGAGCCGCTCAGCCTGACGCCCGAGGTGATCGAGCCCATGGGCATGGAGACGCTCGCGCACTTCAAGCTCGAGGGCACCGAGATCTCCGCGCGCCTCGACCCGTCCACCCCGGCCGAGGTCGGCAAGCCGCTCGCCCTGCTCGCGCATATGGGGCAGATGCACCTCATCGACCCCGCCACCGACAAGGTTATCTGAACATGCAGCGTCTTTCGGGCAAGACAGCCTGGGTCACCGGCGCGGGCACCGGCATCGGCCGCGCCGTCGCCATCGCCTTCGCCGCCGAGGGTGCCAAGGTCGCGCTGACTGGCCGCCGCACCGCGCCGCTCGAGGAAACCGCGGCCATGCTGCCGTCCGGCAGCGCGGTGGTCGTCCCGGCCGACCTGACCGACGCGGCGCAGGTTGAGGCCGCGGCGAAGCGCGTCGCGGCCGAACTCGGCGGGCCCGACATCCTGGTGAACAATGCGGGCGTGAACCTGCCGCGCCGCTACCTGCACCAGCTGAACCCGGAGAGCATCCGCGCGCTGGTGGACGGCAACCTGACCGCACCCTTCCTCACCTCGGTGGCAGCCCTGCCGGCCATGAAGGCGCGTGGCGGCGGGCTGATCATTCAGATCGCATCGATGGCGGGCAAGCGCATCTCCTTCCTTTCGGGGCCCGGGTACACGGCGGCCAAGCACGGCTTCGTCGCGCTGTCGCAGGCCATCAACCAGGAGAACGGCATCCACAACATCCGCTCGACCTGCATCTGCCCGGGCGAGGTGGACACGCCGATCCTGCGCAACCGCCCCGTGCCGGTGCCGGATGAGGAGCTGAAGCGCCTGCTAAAGCCCGAGGACATCGCCGCCATGGCGCTGTTCGTCGCCACCATGCCGGCCCATGTCTGCATCTCGGAAATGCTCGTGACGCCGACCTGGATGCGGTCGCTGGCCCCGGAGGCGCAGCGTATCGCGGCCATGCCCTAGGCGCGCGCGCACCGCCTGGACCGCCTGCCGCATCGGGGCCACTCTCCGCGGCCCGGAGGAAACCCCACCATGGATCAGCTGCCCGCGGACACGCTCCGCATTCCCGTCGAGGCCCTGACCGCTCTCGTGCGCGACGTCTTCGTCGCCGCGGGCTGCGACGCCGCGGAATCGAACCGCATCGCGACGCATCTGGTCGGCGCGAACCTGGCTGGCCATGACAGCCATGGCGTGGTGCGCGTGCCCCGCTACGTCGAATGGCTCGAGGCCGGCTTCGTCGTGAAGGGCCAGGATGCGGAGATCGTCACCGATGGCGGCGCCTTCGCGCTGCTCGACGGCAAGTGGGGCTTCGGCCAGACGGTCGCGCCGCAGGCGGTGGCACTCGGAATCGCGCGGGCGCAGCAGCACGGCGTCGCGGTCACCGCACTGCGCAACGCCGGCCATATCGGGCGCGTGGGCGACTACGCCGAACAGGCCATCGCCGCGGGACTGATTTCCATCCACTTCGTCAATGTCGCGGGCAGCGTGCTCGTCGCCCCCTTCGGCGGCGTGGAGCGGCGATTCTCGACGAACCCGGTCGCGATCGGCGTGCCGCTGCCGGGCCGGCCGCTGGTGCTGGACTTCGCGACCTCGCTGGTTGCCGAAGGTAAGGTGCTGGTCGCCTCCTCCGGCGGAAAGAAGCTGCCGGAAGGCGCGTTGATCGAACCCGACGGGCGGCTTTCCACCGACCCGCACACGCTCTATGGGCCCTATGACGCGGTCGGGCCGCGCAATCCCTCCAATGGCCTCGGCGCGATCCGCGCCTTCGGGGAGCACAAGGGCTCGGGCCTCGCCTTCATGTGCGAAATGCTGGCCGGCTGCCTGACTGCCGGCGGCACCAGCGGGCCGATCAACGAGCGCGGGCGCATCGCCAACGGGCTGCTCTCGATCTTCCTCTCGCCGAAGCATTTCGGCACGCAGGCGGAATTCGAGCGGATGGGCCTCGTCTACGCCGACTGGATCTCGGCCTGCCGTCCGGCCGATCCGGACGCGCCGGTGCTGCTGCCCGGGGAGCCCGAGGCGCAGCGCCGAGTCGACCGCACCGCGCATGGGGTGCCGCTGCCGCAGGAGACGTGGTCGAACATCCTGGCCACCGCCACGCGGCTCGGAGTGAAGAGCCCGCTCTGAGCTACCGCCCGTCGCGGTGCCCGTAGCCGCCGCGCAGCCAGTCCACCACGGGCAGCGGGCGGCGGCGCGGCTGCGCCGCGGCCTCGCGCCGGGCGCGGATCTCCCGCAGCAGCACCTCCCCGTCCGACCGGCGCGTCAGGGTCAGCCGCCGCGTGAAGCGGTCCGACGCACCCGGATGCCGGCCCATCACGAGCAGCCCGGCCTGTGGCAGTTCGCGCGCCAGCAGGTCGATCATCGCGTCGGCATCGGCGGGCTCCAGCGCCGCCGTCGTGTCGCCCAGCAGGATCCAGCGCGGCCGGTGCAGCAGGATGCGTGCGAAGGCGATGCGCTGCAGCTCGACGATGCCGAGGTCGCGGTCCCAGTCGCGCGCCTCCTCCAGCCGTTCTGACAGGACATCGAGGCCGGTCGCGGAGAGGGCGCGGACCACCTTCGCTGTCGGATGCGCCGTCGCCGCTTCGGGGAAGACGAGCGCCTCGTGTAGGCGTCCTTCCGGCAGGTGGGGTCGTTCGCCGATCGTCGTCACGCCATCGTCCGGCGGCAGGTCGACGATTCCCTGTCCCCAGGGCCAGATGCCCGCCAGCACGCGGAACAGCACCTGCGCCGCCTCGACGTCGCCATCCACCAGGGCGCGCTCGCCGACCGTCACCTGCAGCGTGATGTCCGACAGCAGCGCCGTGCCGTCCGGCGTCGCGACGCAAAGCCCGCGTGCGCCGATCCGCCCTGCGCTTCGGTCGAGGACGATCGCGTCGGGCCCTTGGCGGGCCGCTTCCGTCGCGACGATGCGCACCCCTTCCTCGAGCGCGAGCACGCGCTCGACCGAGGCGCGCCATTCGGCGATGCGGGCAAGATTGTCGACCGGCCAGGACAGCGCCGCGGTGACCTGCTGGAAGGCCTGCGCCGTCTGCATCAGCGCGCCGAGCGAGATGGTCCCCGCGATGTAGCGCGGCGTCGCGACGAGGATGGGGAAGACCGGCGCAAGCATCAGGTAGCCCGCCGAGAAGCCCGTCAGGCGCGACAGCCCCTGTGTCTGCGCCGACCAGGCGGGCCCGATCGCGTCGAACAGCGCGGCGACACGCGTCCGCTCCCGCGGCTCCCCGCGCGCGAGGGCGATCGGCTCGGCGGTTTCGCGCGCGCGGACCAGGCCGAAGCGGAAATCGGCCTCCCGCGTCTGGCGCAGATCGGTCGCACGAACGAGCGGCCGGCCGAGCAGGAAGGCGACCACCGAGCCTACCGCCGCATAGGCGACCGAGAGTGCGACCATGTGTCCCGGCACGTCGAGGCCGAGCACCGCGATGCGCCCCGAGAGCGTCCAGAGCACGCCGACGAAGGTGACGAGCAGCAGCGTCGCGTAGAGCAGCGAATGGGCGAGGTCGACGGCGTGCTCGGTCGCGATGCGGATGTCCTCGGCGATGCGGCCGTCCGGATTGTCGTGATCGCCGGGGATCTGCGCGACCTGGTAGTGCCGCGCCTCCTCCATCCAGTCGCCGACGACGCGGCGCGTCAGCCAGTCCCGCCAGGCGAGGCAGAGCCGGCGCCGCGCGACCATGTGAAAGGCGTTGGCGAGGACCGCGGCGGCGACGATGCCGGCGAAGATGCCGATCTGATCGAGGAAGCGCTCCATCGAGCGACGTTCCAGCGCGTCGAAGAAATCGGCGTTCCAAAGGTTGAGCCGGATCGCAAGCCCGACCTGCGCCGCACCGAGCAGCACCATGGAGAGCGTCCAGAACCGGGCGCGCCAGCGCTGCGGCCCAGCCAGCCAGAAAGGCCCGGCGAGCCGCAGGAAGTCGCGGAAGAAGCGGCCCTGGTGGGCCTGGGCGGCGGGATCGGTCATCCGGGACGTGGCGATGCTGTGCGCATGGGTCCTCGAGGATAGAATGCCGACCGGCGGTCCTGGTTCCAAGGCACGGCGGCATGGCAGTTCGATGGCGGGGTGGCCCGTCCCGGGCGCGACATGAACGGCTGACTCGCGGCGCCATGACGCGCTATGACTGCGGCGCGACCAACGCCAGGAGACCGGACAGGATGAGCGAGACCGCCGTCACCGTGCAGCCGATGCGCTACCTCGACAAGGCGATGGGCGCGCTGCGCGACCTCGGCCTGCCGATGCCGACGGCCTCGGCCGAGGAATCGCCCATCACCGGGCTGCTGTCCAAGATCATGGAGGTGGATGCCGACCGTGTCACGCTGATCGCCCGGGTGCTGAACCAGGCCTCGACCTTCAACGAGGTGGTGCGCGAGCAGATCAAGGCGATGGAGGTCGGCGAGCGGTACGAGACCATCACGACCGCCTTCAATTCGATCCGCGACGACGCGCGCGGGATGGTCGCGCAGATGGAGGACGGCCGGATCTCCACCATGGAGCGCCTGTCCAACATCTGGCAGAAGGCGACGCGCGGCGACATCGCCTCCCGCTTCAACAAGATCCGCGACACCTATCTGGAAGTGTCGAAGGACACGAAGGAGAACATCGACCGCGAGCACGCGATCCTGGAAGCCTATCGGGATTTCCGCGGCGCGCTGAAGCAGGGCGAGGTCCTGGCGCTCGAGGTGCTGAAGTCGGCCGAAGGGCGGCTCGCCGCCGCCAAGGCGGCGACCGACGCCGCGGTGAAGGCCGCCGAGGCCGCCGCGGCCGCCGAGCCGGCCGAAC
>NZ_JACADQ010000008.1 GCF_016106015.1 Neoroseomonas rubea | reverse complement strand
CCTCGGCGTAGAGGCTCGGCGGCAGTGCGCGCACGGATCAGGCGGCGCGGCGCACCAGCCGGCCCGGCAGCGCGCCGGTCGCGGTCCCATCCCGATAGGTCACCTGCCCCGCGACGATGGTGGCGACATAGCCGCGCGGCCGCTGCAGCAGCCGCCGCCCGCCAGCCGGCAGGTCGGCCACCATCCGCGGCGCGTCGAGCCCCAGCGACGCCATGTCGAAGACGTTCACATCCGCCTTCATGCCCGCCCGCAGCACCCCGCGGTCGGCGAGCCCGGCCGCGCGCGCGGTGTCCGAGGTCAGGCGCCGCACGATCTCTGGCAGCGCGAAGACCTGTTCCTTCGCGTCGCGCGCCCAATAGGCGAGGAGGAAGGTCGGGAAGGACCCGTCCGAGATGAAGCCGACATGCGCCCCACCATCCGACAGGCCGGCAATCGCGTTCGGATGCCGCAGGCACTCCGCGCTGGCCGACAGCGTGTAGTCGTGGAAGTTCGTCAGCGGCGCGAAGATGAAGCCGGCCCCGTCATCGGCCACCAGCAGGTCGTAGGCGACCTCCTCCGCGCTGCGCCCTTCGCGTGCGGCGATAGCGGCGATCGATGCCTCCTTCGGCGGCGCGTAGTCGGGCGGATCGCCGAAGGGGAACATGCGCTCGAAGGACAGGCGCGTGATGAGCGGGAAGTTCGATCCGGTGACGCGGTCCTCGGACAGAATGCGCGCACGCAGCGCCGGGTCGCGCATCGCCTCGGCCCGCTGCGGGGCGGCCAGATGCGCGATGGACTTGTACGATGCGCAGCCGGAGAAGGGATTCTGGCTGCCCTGCAGCCCGAGCAGGATGCCGATCGGCCGGGGCGGGAAGACCGGGCGTATCGGCAGGCCCTCGGCCGCCGCCGCGTCGGACATGGCAAGCAGTTCCTTCCAGGCCTCGGTCCGGTCGTGCCGCGCGGTCAGCGAGAACAGCACGCGCTGCCCCGTTGCCTGCACCACGCGCCGGACGATGGCGAACTCCGTCGCCGGGTCCGGCGTGTTCCAGTCGGAGACAAGTTCCAGCAGCCCGCCGCCAGCATCCCGCAGCCCCTCGGCGAGGCCACGCAACTCCTCCTCCTGTGCGCGCAGCGTCGGCGTCGGGTCGCCCTTCAGCGTGCGGTGCGAAATGGTGCGGGAGGTCGAGACGCCGAAGGCGCCGGCGCGCAGCGCTTCTGCCGTGATGGCGCGCATCGCCGCGATGTCGCCCTGGTTGGCGTTCTCGAGCGCCAGGCCGCGTTCGCCCATCACATGGACGCGCACCGCGCCATGCGGCAGAAGGGCGCAGATGTCGATGTCGCGCGGCTTCGCGTCCAGCGCGTCGAGGTATTCGGGGAAGGTCTCCCAGCGCCAGTCCAGGCCCTCATGCAGGATGGGGCCGGGGATGTCCTCCACCCCTTCCATGAGCTCGATGAGCTTGTCGCGGTCGGCGGCGCGGCAGGGCGCGAAGCCGACGCCGCAATTGCCCATCACCGCCGTCGTCACGCCATGCCAGGCGGAGGGTGCCAGATGCGAGTCCCAAACCGCCTGGCCGTCGTAATGGGTGTGGATGTCGACGAAGCCGGGGCTGACGATGCGGCCGCGGGCGTCGATCTCCTCCCGCCCGCAGGCGACGACGCGGCCGACCTCGGTGATGCGGCCGTCGGCAATCGCGACATCGGCTTCGACTGGCGCCGCACCCGTGCCGTCCACCACGGTGCCGCCGCGGATCACGATATCTGCCATGGCGCGTCCTTCCCTCCCGGAGAGAGCCCGAGCCTATGCGCCCCGCCGCGCCCGTCAATCATAGACGAAGCGTTCCTCCAGGATGCGGCCGGCGGGCACGCCAAGGGCGGCGAGGCCGGCCCGGACCTCCCGCATCATGGGCGGGGGGCCGCACAGCACGAACAGCCAGCCCGCCTTGGCGGGGGCCTCGCATCGGGTGCGGATGAAGGCACGGTCCATCAGCCCCGTCGCGCCCTGCCAGCCGGGCGGCGGTTCCTGCAGCACATGCACGACCTCCGCGCCGCTCGCCGCGAGGTCTTCGCTGCCCAGGATCTGCCCGGCATGACGGTTGCCGTACAGAAGCAGGACCGGCCGCGCATCCACCTTCGCCCGCAGCATGGACAGCAACGGCGCCACGCCGACCCCGCCCGCGATGAGGCAGAGGCCGGGCTCCGCTCGCCCCTCGATCCAGAGATGCCCGTGTGGCCCGTCCACGAAGGCCCGCGTGCCGGGCGCGATGCTGCCCACCGCGCGGGTGAAGTCGCCGGCCTCCTTGACCAGGAACTCGAGCATTCCGTCGGGCCGGGGGGCGGAAGCGATGGAGAAGGGGTGTTCGCGCAACGAGAAGGGCGAGGCGCCGAGGCGGATCCAGGCGAACTGCCCCGCCCGGAAGCGCAGGCCCGCATGCCCGACCGGTTCCAGCACGACCGACCAGATGCACTCCGCGGCCCGGGTTACCGACGCGACCCGCCAGGGGCTGCGCATGTGCCGCAGCGGCCGGCCGAGATAGACCAGCAGCAGACTCCCGGTCGCCAGGGCGAACATCGCCCCCCAATAGGTCGTGAGGACCGGGTCCGTGCTATAGCGCCCTGCCCAGAGCGTGTGCCGCATGCCGAGCAGGGCCACCGCCGCGGCGCCGAGCCCGTGCAGCAGCCGCCAGGTCTCGTACCGCCAGGGCATCGAGTCGCGCCCGATCGCTGTGATCGTCAGCAGCCCCAGGAGCAGCCAGGCTGCCCAGCCCGTGACCAGCGTATAGGCATCGAGGCGGAGCACGCCCGCCTGGGTGGCATCCTCGGGGCGGAGAAACTGCGCCCCGATCGGCACGGTGTAGAGGAACGGGTGGAGCAGCAGCCCGACCGTCAGCACCCGCGCGAAGATCTGGTGCCAGCGCATGGTGCGGTCGATACCGATCCCGCCGCTGATGCCGCGGAAGCGGCCGGACAGCAGGAATTCCAGCAGCAGCGCGGCGAAGCCGGCCATGGCAAGGGCGGAGGAGATCTCGTCCGGCCAGGGCCGGGCGGGCCCCACCAATCCCCAGCCGAGCGCCACGGGCAGCGCCACCAGCAGCGCATAGGTCCCCAGCAGGATCGTCGCTGGCACGAAACATCCTCCCCGGGCAGACGCATCCATCCCTTAGGCTGCCGGGGGGCGTCCCGGCCTTGACCCAGCGCAACGGCGTCCCAGCCATGCTTCCGGTGGACCGCGGATTGCATCCATGGGAAAGCAACCTTCACTGTTCCAGGCTCGGCCATGTCCATCCACGTCGCCCTGACGCACCGCACGACCTATCGGTACGAGCGGCCCGCAAGCCTCGGCCCGCAGACCGTCCGCCTGCGACCGGCGCCGCACAGCCGCACGCCGGTGCTGTCCTACGCGCTCAAGATCGAGCCCAAGCCGCACTTCCTCAACTGGCAGCAGGATCCGCAGGGGAACTTTCTCGCCCGCATCGTCTTTCCCGAGCGGGTGACGCATTTCGACGTGACGGTCGACCTCGTCGCCGACATGGCGACGATCAATCCGTTCGATTTCTTTCTCGAGCCCGAGGCCGAGACCTGGCCTTTCGCCTATGATCCGGGGCTCGAGCAGGAACTTGCGCCGTTCCGGCGCATCGATCCCTCCGGCCCGCGGCTCGAGGCGCTGCTCGCCGAGGTTCCCCGCGGCGAACAGCGCACGGTGGACATGCTGGTCGCCATCAACCAACTGGTGCAGCGGCGCATCGCCTATGTCGTGCGCATGGAGCCCGGCGTCTGGTCACCCGACCGAACGCTCGACGAAGGCCGCGGATCGTGCCGCGATTCCGCCTGGCTGCTGGTGCAGCTGCTGCGGCGGCTCGGCTACGCGGCGCGCTTCGTCTCCGGCTATCTGATCCAGCTGGTGGCCGACCAGAAGCCGATCGACGGCCCGGAGGGCCCGAGCGCCGATTTCACCGACCTTCATGCCTGGGCGGAGGTCTACCTCCCCGGTGCCGGATGGATCGGCCTCGACGCGACGTCCGGCCTGATGACGGGCGAGGGGCACATCCCGCTCGCCGCGACGCCAGAGCCGCAATCGGCTGCGCCGATCTCGGGCGGGCTCGAGAAGGTCGATACCGAGTTCGCCTTCGAGATGCACGTCGCGCGCATCAGAGAGACGCCGCGCGTGACGAAGCCCTACACCGCGGTACAGTGGCGGGCGATCCGCACGGCAGGGGAGGAAGTGGACCGCAAGCTCAAGGCGCTGGGCCTGCGGCTGACCATGGGCGGCGAGCCGACCTTTGTCGCGGCCTCGGACCGCGACGCGCCGGAATGGAACATCGACGCGCTCGGCCCGACCAAGCGTGCCTATGCGGGGCGGCTGCTGCGCCGCCTCGTGGCGCTGTGGTCGCCCGGCGCCGCGCTGCAGTTCGCCATGGGCAAGCAGTATCCGGGCGAGCAGTTGCCGCGTTGGGCGCTCTACTCCCATTGGAGGGCGGATGGGGAGCCGGTCTGGAGGGACCCCGCGCTGCTCGCCTCCGACGACGACCGGGACGAAGCCACAGCCGCGGACGCCATCCGCTTCGCGCGGACGCTGGCGGAACGCCTGCAGATCGATCCGGCGTTCGTGCAGGGCGCGCATGAGGACATCCACTACTATCTCTGGCGGGAACAGCGCCTGCCGGCGAACGTCGTCGCCGAGGACAGTCGGCTGGCCGACCCGCTCGAGCGCGCCCGGCTCGCGAAGGTGTTCGGCCAGGGGCTCTCGGCGGAGGTCGGCGCAGTGCTTCCGCTGCGCCGCGTCATGCAGGATGGCGCGCGGCGCTGGCAGTCCGGCCGCTGGTTCCTGCGCGGCGAGCATCTGTTCCTGATCCCCGGCGATAGCCCGCTCGGCCTGCGCCTGCCGCTCGCCAGCCTGCCCTGGATGAGCGAGGAGGATGCGCGCCGCGTCACCGAGCACGAGGCCGATCCCTTCGCCTGGCGCGACGACCTGCCGCCGCATGCCGCGCTGATGGCGCAACGCGCGCTGCGCGCGCAGATGGCCCCGGAGGCCCTGTCCCAGCGTGCCCTGATGCGGCCACGCCCGGGCGAGGGCACGATCAGCGGCATCGAGGATTTTCGTCCGCAACCGCAGGAGCTGCCCGTGGTCGGCGCCTCCGACCCCGGCGTGGTGCGCACCGCGCTGGCGGTCGAGGCGCGGGAGGGGAGGATCCACGTCTTCTACCCGCCGCTGTTCGGGGTCGAGGATTGGCTCGACCTGACTGCCGCAGTCGAGGCGACGGCGGCCGAGACCGGACGCAAGGTGGTGCTGGAGGGCTACCTGCCGCCAGCCGATCCGCGGCTGCTGCATTTTTCCGTCACGCCCGACCCTGGTGTGATCGAGGTGAACATCCACCCGGCCACCAGCTGGCACGAGGTCGTGGAGCGCACCGAGCAATTGTACGAGGCTGCTCGCCAGGAAGGGCTGGCGGCCGAGAAGTTCATGACCGACGGCCGCCATGTCGGCACCGGCGGTGGCAACCATGTGGTGATGGGCGGCGCGACGCCGGCCGAAAGCCCCTTTCTGAAGCGGCCGGACCTGCTCAAGTCGCTGGTTGGCTTCTGGCATAATCACCCGAGCCTATCCTACCTGTTCAGCGGCCTGTTCATCGGGCCGACGAGCCAGCATCCGCGCGTCGACGAAGCCCGCATGGACGCGATCCATGAGCTCGAGATCGCCTTCTCGAAGATCCGGCCGTGGCAGGAGACGCCGCCCTGGATGACCGACCGGCTGTTCCGCAACATCCTCGCGGACATGACGGGCAACACGCACCGCACGGAATTCTGCATCGACAAAATGTACGATGCCGGCAGTGCGAGCGGCCGGCGCGGCCTGGTCGAATTCCGCGCATTCGAGATGCCCCCGCATGCCGAGATGTCGACCGCGCAGATGCTGCTGATGCGCGCCGCCGTCGCGGCCTTCTGGGAACGGCCCTACGAACGGCGGCTGGTGCGCTGGGGCACGCGGCTGAACGACCAGTTCATGCTGCCGCATTTCTGCGAGCGGGATTTCGCCGATGCAATCGAGGAGCTGCGCCAGCTCGGCGCGCCGCTCGATGCGGACTGGTTCGCCACGCATTTCGCCTTCCGCTTCCCGCTGATTGGGGAAGTCGCGGTGCGCGACGTGCAGCTGGAGCTGCGCCACGCGCTGGAACCCTGGCATGTGCTGGCCGAGGAGAACGCCGCGGGAGGCACCGCGCGCTACGTGGACAGCAGCGCGGAACGCGTCCAGGCGCGGGTGAGCAATTGGGTGGCCGACCGCCACATGCTCGCGGTCAATGGCGTCGGCGTACCGCTCAGCGCCACCGAGCGGGCGGGAGAATACGTCGCGGGCATCCGCTTCAAGGCGTGGAACCCGCCATCCTCGCTGCATCCCACCATCCGTCCCCAGACGCCGCTCGTGCTCGACGTGTTCGACCGCTGGACGGGGCGCAGCCTCGGCGGCATGACCTATCACGTCGCCCATCCGGGCGGTCGCAGCTACGATCGCTACCCGGTGAACGCGAACGAGGCCGAGGCGCGGCGGCGCGCGCGCGTCTTCCCCTTCGGCCACACGCCGGGGCGGATGGCGCCGCGGGAGCCTCAGCCTGGTCTCGAGACACCCATCACGCTCGACCTCAGACGCCATGCCTGACGCGCCCGGGCCCGCACCGCTGGACGAGATGGTGGACGGCCGCGGCGGCGTCAGGCCGCATTGGCGGCACCTGCTCGGCATCCTCGGCGGTATGGGGGAGGGCATGCTGGCCGAGCGCGCGCGCCGGCTCGATCGCGCCTTCGAGGATGAGGGCATGGCGGGCGTGCTGCCGGGTGCGCGCAAGGAGGCCGCCTGGCGCTGCGACCCGTTGCCGCTCGTCCTTCCGGCGGGCGAGTTCGCGGCGCTGGAGGCCGCCATCGCGCAGCGCGCCCGGCTGCTCGAAGCGGTGCTCGGCGACTTGTACGGCCCGCAGACGCTGCTCGCCGACGGGCTGGTGCCGCCCGACCTGGTGTTCCCGAACCCGGCCTTCATGCGCCCCTGCCATCGGGAGGGCATGGCGCCGGCCACGCCCATGCTGCACCTTTACGCCGCCGACCTGCTGCGCGGCCCTGACGGGCGCTGGCGCGTGCTGGCGGACCGGACCACGGCGCCGGCCGGCCTGGGCATGGCGCGGGAGAACCGGCGGCTGCTCGGCCGCGTCATGCCCGAGGCCTTCCGCGGCGCGCAGGTGCGCTCGATGCGGCCCTTCTTCGATGTGTGGCAGGACGCGCTGCAGCGGCTCGCGCCACCGGAACGCAGCGACCCGGCGATCGCGCTGCTGACGCGCGGCACGCATCACCCGCGCTGGTTCGAGGACATGCTGCTCTCGCGCGAACTCTCCTGCGCGCTGGTCGAATGCGGCGATCTCTCGGTGCGCGGCGGCACGCTCCACCTCAAGACGCTGCAGGGGCTGCAGCGGGTGGACGTACTTCTCTCGCGCCTCGAAGGCATGATGCTCGACCCGCTCGAGACCACGGAGGCCGGCACGTCGGGTGTGCCCGGCCTACTGGATGCGGCGCGAGGCGGGGCGGTGCGCATCCTGAACGCGCCCGGCGCGGGGCTTGCCGAGGCACCGGGGCTCGCCGCCTTCCTGCCTGCGCTGGCGCAGAGGCTGCTGGGCGAGGACCTGCTGCTGCCTTCCGTCGAGACGCTCTGGCTCGGGGATCCCGTCGCGCGCGCGCGCGTCGCGCAGGAAGAAGGCTGGCGCGTGCGCAGCGCGACCGATGGCGCGGCGCCCGCGCCCCTGCCGCTCGATTCCTGGGCACATGCGATCTCGGCCGAAAGCCGGCCCGGAGCGCATGCCGCGACACGTCTGCCGGTCGCGTCTCTCGTCCCCTGTGTCGCCGGCGACGTGCTGGAACCGCGGCCGCTCGCCCTTCGCGTCTTCGCGATCTTCGACGGGGCGGGATGGCGCGTGCTGCCCGGCGGCCTCGCACGAATCGGCGATGCGGAGAGCCTCGGCGGCGCGCTGCCCCCGCGCGGCCTGTCGAAGGATGTCTGGGTGCTGGCGGAGGAAGGGGAGGACATCATCGGCCCCGCCGCGATGCAGTTCCCGCCGCTGCCGATCCGCCGCCAGCCCGGTGCGCTGCCGTCCCGCGTCGCGGACAACCTGTTCTGGCTCGGCCGCTACACGGAACGGCTCGAGCGCGCCGCGCGGCTCGTCCGCGCGACGCAGGCGCGCATCTCCCGCGGCGTGATCCTGCCGCGGGAAGCGGCGGAGGTCGCGGCACTCGCCCGCTGCCTCGCCCAGGCCGGCTTCGCCGGCGCGGAGGAGGCGATGGGGTCCGCCGCCGCGCAGGCGCTGCCCGGCGTCATCGCGGCCGGGATGCGCGAGGGCGGCACCATGCTCGCGCTCGCCGACCGCATCGCGACGCTGACGGCGATGGTGCGTGACAGGCTGACCGCCGACATGCACGCCACCTTCACCCTGACACTCCGCACCGCACGGGCAGAAATGGCGCAGGCGGGAGACGGGCTGGAGGCGATCAGCCGCGCCATGATCTCCGTCCTGCGCTTCGCGACCGCGGTCGCCGGCGTCGCGGCCGAAAGCATGGTGCGCGGGGGCGCCTGGCTGTTCCTCGATCTCGGCCGGCGGATCGAGCGCGCGCAGGCGATCGCGCATGAGGTCGGCTTCGCGCTCGACCAGCCGCCAGGCCGTATCGAGGGCGGGCTGCGGCTGATCCTCGAACTCTGCGACAGCATCATCACCTATCGCAGCCGCTACCTCACGATCCTGCAACCCGCGCCGGCGCTCGACCTCGTATTGGCGGATGAGAGCAACCCGCGCGCGCTCGCCTTCCAACTGGCTGCGATCCGCCGGGGTCTCGCGGAAGTCGCTGGCACCGAGGATCGCGCATTGCCGGAGGAAGCGGCGGCGCTGCTCGCCGAGGCTGACGCGCTCGTGGCCCATGTGCTTGCGAGCCCCGACCAGGCCATCGCCTCCGCCGGTCTGCCGCCGCGCCTCGAGGACATGGCCGGGCGCATCGCGGCCCTGTCCGATGCCGTCACGCGCCGCTACTTCGCGTTGCTGCCGGCCGCGCAGACGCTCGGCATCGAGGGGGCCGCACCGGCTCTCCGGGGGGCGGCGTGATCTATCGGCTGCGCCACGTCACCACCTATGCCTACGCGAACGCCGTCGACCTTGCGGCGCATCTGCTGCTGCTGACGCCGCGCGACCTTTCGCACCAGCGCGTCAGCGGGACCGCCCTGCACGTCACGCCGACGCCGTCACACATGACGTCGGCGCCCGACCATTTCGGCAATCGCGCGACGCGGGTCTTCCTCGACGTGCCGCATGCGCGCTTCGAGGTGATTGCCGAGGCGCTGGTCGAGGTGCGCTTTCCCGATCCGCCGCCGCCTGCCGAGACCCCGTCATGGGAGGCGGTGCGCGACATCGCGCGGCTATCGCCCGCGGCGGAGTTCGCCTTCCCGAGCGCATTGGCGCCGCGGGTGTCGGCCGCGACGGGCTATGCTGCGGCATCCTTCGCACCAGGGCGCCCGGTTCTCGCGGGGCTGCTCGAACTGATGTCGCGCATCCGGCGCGACTTCACCTACCAGTCCGGCGTGACGGGACCGCACACGCAGGTGGCGGAGGTGCTGGAAGGCCGCGTCGGCGTCTGCCAGGACTTCGCGCATGTGATGATCAGCGGGCTGCGGGGTCTCGGCCTGCCTGCACGCTACGTCTCGGGCTATGTCCGCACGCGCCCGCCACCCGGCGGCGTGGCGCGGCGGGGGGCCGACCAGTCGCATGCATGGGTCGAGGCCTGGCTCGGCCCGGAGTACGGCTGGATCGGACTTGATCCGACCAATGACATCGTCGTGCGTGACGAGCATGTGGTGCTGGCCTGGGGGCGCGATTTCGGGGATGTCAGCCCGCTGCGCGGCGTGATCCTCGGCGGCGGCGAGCACGGTCTGTGGGTCGGCGTAGATCTCGAGGAAGCCGCAGGCCTCGTGCCCGCCTGAGGGCAGGGCTGCCCGCAGGCACGGCAAGGCCTGCGCCCAGGCACGCAACGGCATCGCGCGGCGGGTTGACGCGGCGCCGTCGCACCGTGACAGTTTCGCCATGTCCGCCGATCTCCTGCTTTCGGGCGGCCGCATCTTTCGCGGCCTTGCACATGGCTTCACCGATGCGTTGGCGGTCAAGGATGGCCGCGTGCTGGCGCTCGGCGCCGAGGCGCTGGACGCGGCGGGGCAGGCCACGCGCCGCGTGGATCTCGGCGGGCGCGTGGCAATCCCGGCCTTCAACGAAGCGCATATGCACCTGCTGCCCCATGGGCTCGGCCTGTCGCAGGTGAACCTGCGCGCGGAGGAAGTGCGCACGCTGGACGAGGTGCTGCGCCGGATCGGGACGGCCGCGCAGGCTGCGCCGAAGGGCGCTTGGATCCTCGGCCGCGGCTATGATCATGCCGAGCTCGATGTCGAGCGGCACCCGCTGGCCGCCGAACTCGATCGCGCCGCGCCGGACAATCCCGTCGCCATCGTGCGCACCTGCGGCCACATGGCGGTGGCGAACAGCATGGCGATGCGGCTCGCCGGCGTCGGGCACAATACGCCGGACCCAGAGGGCGGCGTGATTGAGCGCAAGGGCGGGCAGCTCACCGGCCTGTTCCAGGAGCGCGCGATGCGCCTAGTGCGGGACGTGATCCCGCCGCCTGACCATGCCACGATGATCGGCGCTATCGAGGCGGCCTGCACGCATCTCGCCTCGCTCGGCTTCGCCTCCGCCACCGACATGAATGTCGGCATGACGGCGGGGATGGCGGAGGTCGATGCCTATGAGGCCGCGAAGGCGGCGGACCGGCTTCCGCTGCGCATGTGGCAAGTGCTGGCGGGCAATCCGGAAGGTATCGCGCAGGACGCCTGGGCACGCGGCATGCGGCCGATGCAGGGCGATGACAGCCTGCGATGGGGTGCCGTGAAGGTGTTCGCCGATGGCAGCGCGGGCGGGCTCACCGCGGCCTTCTTCGAGCCCTACCTCGCCAGCGCGGGCGGCGGCACGGGCGTCTTCACCTTCCCGGACGAAACGATCCACGCGCTGCTCAAGCTGTATCACGAGCAGGGCTGGCAGCTCGACATCCACGCCATCGGCGATGCGGCGATCGAGCAGGTGCTGCTCGGCATGGAGGCGGCGGACAGCGCCGCGCATCCCTTCGCCGGGCGGCGGCACCGGATCGAGCATTGTGGTTTCGTCACGCGCGACCAGCGGCGGCGGATGAAGGCGCGCGGCATCCTGCCCGTGCCGCAGCCAGTCTTCATGTACGAATTCGGTAACCTCTACGTGAAGAACCTCGGGCGGGAACGCTCCGAGCACGCCTATCCGATGAAGACCTGGCTAGAGGAAGGGCATCATCCGGCCGCATCGTCCGACTGCCCGGTCTCGACCGTCGATCCCTTCGTCAACCTCTTCACCATGCTGACGCGGAAGACGAACCGCGGCACGGTGATGGGGCCGGAGCAGGCGCTCACGGCCGAGGAAGCCGTGCATTGCTACACTTGGTGCGGCGCCTACACCCAGTTCGCCGAGGATCGGCGCGGCACGCTGGAGCCCGGCATGCAGGCCGACATCGCCGTCCTGTCGCGCGATGTCTTCGCCATCGCGCCCGATGAGGTCCTGCGCACGGAAGCCGACCTGACGCTGCGCGAGGGCGTGGCCCTCTTCGACCGCCATGGTGCCTTGTGCTGAGGCACGCGATCCATCGGTTGCTGCTGGCGGTGCCGGTCATGTTCGGCGTGATCCTGATCGGCTTCCTGCTGATGCAGGTGGTGCCGACGGATCCCGCCACAGTCCGCGCCGGCCCGACCGCCACACCCGACGTGATCGCCGCGATCCGCGCCGACCTCGGGCTGGATGAGCCGCTCTACGTCCAGTTCGGCCTGTACATGTGGCGGCTGGTGCAGGGTGATCTCGGCGCCTCCATCATCAACAACGTGCCGGTCAGTCAGGAACTCGGGGCGACGATCGGTCCGACGCTCGAACTGATGGCGGCGAGCCTCGTATGGTCGATTCCGCTCGGCATCCTGATGGGCACGCTGGCGGGCTATTGGCGCGGGTCGGTAATCGACCGGCTGATCATGGCGCTGTCGGTCGCGGGCGTCTCCGTGCCGGTCTTCTTCCTGGGCCTGGTGCTGATCTGGTTCGTGGGCTTCCAGTGGCAGTTGCTGCCCTTTACCGGACGCGGCGGTCCGTTGTGGACCATGGACGGTATCCGCTCGATCATCCTGCCGGCGGTTACGCTCGGCGGCGTCTTCGTCGGCCCCGTGGCGCGGATGACGCGGACGGCGGTGCTTGATGTGCTTTCGGCGGACCATGTGCGCACGGCGCGCGCCAAGGGGCTGACGGAACGGCTCGTCGTACTTCGCCACGCGTTGCGCAACGCGCTGGTGCCGGTGGTCACGCTGATCGGCTTGCAGATCGGCTTCCTGCTCGGCGGCGCCGTGGTGACGGAGACGGTGTTCTCCTGGCCCGGCGTCGGGCGGCTCGCGGTGGGTGCGATCCTGTCGAGCGACTTCCCGATGGCGCAGGGGACAATCATCGTCCTGTCGCTCGGCTTCATCGTCGTCAACCTGACGGTGGACATGCTCTACGCGGCGCTCGACCCGCGGGTGCGCGGCGCATGAGTGCGACGGCGGAGACGAACGAACCGATAGCGCCACCGCGGCCTGGCATCCTGGCGAGGCTGTTGCGGGAACCGGCGGCGGCCTTCTCGCTGGTGCTGGTCGTGCTGATCATCGCCGCCGCGGTCCTCGCCCCGTGGCTCGCGCCCACCGACCCCTACGACAACGACCTGAGCAAGGCGATGCAGCCACCGGGCAGCGAGGGCCTGCCGCTCGGCGCCGATGCGCAGGGGCGGGACATGGTCACGCGGCTGCTCTACGGCCTGCGCGTCTCGCTGATGATGGGGCTCGCGGCGGTGGCGCTTGGTGGCTCCTTCGGCGCGCTGCTGGGCTTCCTGGCCGCATTCTACGAACGCTGGCTCGGCGGCCCGATCATGCGGCTGGTCGACATGCTGCTCTCCTTCCCGGCGATCCTGGTGGGGCTCGCCATCGCGGCGATCTTCGGGCCGGGCATCTTCTCCGTCGTGCTGGCGCTGTCGGTCGCGACGGTGCCGCTGATGGCGCGCATCGTGCGCGGTAGCGCGCTGGTGGTCATGCGGCTGGACTTCATCGAGGCAGCACGCGCCACGGGAATGACGGATGCGCGGTTGATCTGGCGGCATCTGGCGCCGAACTGCCTGTCCGCCATCTTCGTCTTCGCGACGCTGCGCTTCGGGCAGGTCATACTGCTCGGCTCGGCGCTGTCCTTCCTCGGGCTCGGGGCACAGCCGCCGACGCCGGAACTCGGCGCCATGGCGAGCGAGGGGCGCAACTTTCTCTTCTTCGCGCCCCACATCGCCGTCGTCCCCTGCATCCTGATCTTCATCGTCGTGCTCGCCTTCAACGTCCTCGGGGACGCCTTGCGGGACGCACTCGACCCCAGGCTTCGCGTATGAACGGGAGAACCGGAACCATGAGGAAGATGCTCGCGGCCGCGTTGCTGACGCTGGCCGGGACGCTGCCGGCGGCCGACGCGCTGGCCCAGGCGACCAATCCGCGCAACACGCTGGTGGTGCTGCGGGAGATCGACTCCGACAACTACGACCCGCCGCGCTCGACCGCGCGCTCGGCGGGCGAGGTCGTCTACATGATGAGCGACACGCTCGTCGCACTCGACTTCGACATGCAGACCATCCGCCCGCTGCTCGCCGAGCGCTGGGAAGTCAGCCCGGACGGCAAGACCTACACCTTCCACCTCCGCCGCGATGTGACCTTCTGCGACGGCAAGCCATTCACCGCGGAGGATGTGGTCTATTCCATCAATCGGTGGATCGACCCGGCGACCCGCAGCCCCGTCCGCTGGCGCGCGGGACCTGTGCGGGAAGTGCGCGCCCGGGATTCGCACACCGTCGAATACGAGCTGAACGAGCCCTTCGGTGAGCTACTCTACCAGCTCACGCTGTTCTTCGCCTCGATCGTGGACCGCAACACGGTCGAGCGCCTCGGCCAGAATTTCGGCGTCCAGGGCTTCAACGGCACCGGGCCCTTCTGCTGGGTGTCCTGGACGCCGCGGCAGGAACTCGTGCTCCAGCGCCACCCCAACTACCGCTGGGGGCCTGCGGGGATGTACCAGAACCCAGCCCCGCAGGTGGACCGCGTGGTCTGGCGCATCGCGCCGGAAAGCCAGACGCGGCTCGCCGCGCTGCAGACGGGGCAGGGGGACGTGACGCAGTACATCCCGGCGATCGCGGTTCAGACGCTGCAGCGCACGCCCAATGTGCGGATGTCCCAGCAGGCGAACTACTTCTGGGATCACTTCATGGGCTTCAAGGTGGACAAGCCCGTGGTCAACGACCCGCAGGTGCGCCGGGCCATCAACATGGCGGTGAACCGCGACGCGCTGGTGCGGGCGACCTGGTTCGGCACGGCGGTGCCGGCGGACGCGTACCTCAATCCGGCAACGACGGGCTTCGATGCCGAGGCTGCGCGCCTGGTGCCGCGTTTCGACCCGGACGCGGCACGCCGCGTGCTGGACGAGGCCGGCTGGCGGATGGGCCCGGACGGCATTCGCGTGAAGGACGGGCAGCGCGCCACCTTCCTCGTCTACGGGCTGCAGACGCAGGCGGCGCAGCAGTATCTCCAGGCGGTGCAGGCGGACCTCCGCCGCGTCGGGCTCGAGATGCGCATCCAGCTTTGGGATGCGACGGTCGGCTGGGGACGGCTCGCGACGCAGGAATTCGACGCCTTCGTCATGTCCTACCCCTATGTGACCGCGACGGACGCCTTCTCGCTGTACTTCAACAGCGCCAACCGCCCGACGCCGAACCGGATGAACTGGTCCGACCCGGCGACGGACGCCGCGCTGCGGGAAGCGCAGACGGCGGTCGACCCCGCGGTGCGCGCCGCCGCCATCGCGCGCGCCCAGCGCATCATCGCCGAGGCCAATGTGTGGCTGCCCGTCGCGCGCGAGCAGCTCTGGGTCGCTTCCTCCCAGCGGGTGGAAGGCGTGCGCGCGCACGGCATCTACGGGGTCGCCCTCTACAAGGGCCTCGATATCCGGCTGACGCGGTAAGGAGAGACCGGCATGGCCATCACCCTCATCAAGAACGCGGAGCTCGTCGTCGGCTGGGATGCGACGGCGAAGTCCCACAGCTACATGCCCGACACGGATGTCGCCTTCGACGGCGGCACGATCACCTTCCTCGGCCGCGGCTATGAAGGCGCGGCCGAGACGGTGATCGAAGGGCGCGGGCTGATGGTCATGCCCGGGCTCGTGAACATCCATTCGCACCCGTCGAGCGAGCCGCTGAACAAGGGCTTCCTCGACGAGATCGGTTCGCCCGGCCTCTACAATTCGTCGCTGTACGAGTACATGCCGATCTTCCGGGCGGATGCGGAAGCGGTGCCGCATTGCGTGCGCGTCGCACTCTCCGAGCTTCTGCTTTCGGGCGTCACGACGCTCGCCGACCTCTCCATGGCGCATCCGGGCTGGCTCGACCTCCTCGCCGAGGCCGGCATGCGCGTTTGCATCGCGCCGATGTTCCGCTCCGCGCGCTGGTTCACGAAGAACGGCCACGTCGTGGAATACGAGTGGGACGAGAAGGCCGGCGAGAAGGCGATGGAGGAAGCCCTCCGCCTCATCGAGCGCGCCGAGCAGCACGAATGCGGCCGCCTCTTCGGCATGGTGGTGCCGGCGCAGATCGACACCTGCTCGGCCGGCCTGCTGAAGGACAGCCATGCCGAGGCGAAGAAGCGCGGCCTGTCCTGGCAGATCCATGCCGCCCAGTCGGTCGTGGAGTTCCACGAGATCACGCGCCGACACGGCACGACGCCGATCGGCTGGCTCGATTCCATGGGGCTGCTGGGTGAGCGCAGCATCATCGGGCACGGCATCTTCCTCGACGACCATCCCTCCACCCGCTGGCATACCGAGACGGACCTGAAGCGCCTGGCCGAGACCGGCACGACCGTCGCACATTGCCCGACCGTCTTCGCGCGCCGCGGCATCGCGATGAAGGACCTGGGTCGCTACATCCGCAGCGGCGTGAACATGGGGATCGGGACGGACACCTATCCGCACAACATGCTCGATGAGATGCGGCTTGCCGCGCACATCGCGCGGACCCAGGCGGGCAATCCGCGCACGCTGCGCACGACGGACCTGTTCAACGCCGCGACGATCGGCGGTGCGATGGCGCTCGGACGCGATGACATCGGGCGGCTCGCCGTCGGATGCAAGGCGGATTTCTCGCTGGTCGACATCACCCATCCGATGATCCGCCCGGCCTATGACCCGATCCGCAGCCTGATCTATTCGGCGGGCGACCGTGCGCTGAAGGCGCTCTATGTCGACGGCAACAAGGTGGTGGAGGACGGCGAGGTTCTGACCATGGACTATCGCCAGGCGGCCGAGCACCTGCATGAAGCGCAGAAGCGCGTCGCCGCGGGCGTGCAGCAGCGCGACTGGGCGCATCGTTCGCCGGAGAAGATCGCGCCGCCGACCTTCCATTGGTCGTGAGCGTCGTGTTGCGACGGGAGGGGCGCCGCCCCTCCCGGACCCTCCCCGCCAGAGGCCGAAAGACCTCTGCACACCATCACCGCGCCAAGCGCCAGAGTGTCGGTTTCCAAAGGCCCTTCGGCGTTTGGTGGGGTGGTCTGGAGGGGCAAGGCCCCTCCGGGATGTCCTGATCGATGTCCGACGACCTCCTGCGCATCGAAGCCCTGCGCACTGTCTTCCGCACACATGGCGGTGAGATCGCCGCCGTGGACGGGGTCGACCTTTCCGTCCCCCGCGGCCGCACCCTTGGCATCGTCGGCGAGTCCGGCTGCGGCAAGTCCGTGCTCTCCTTGTCCGTCATGCGCCTCGTCACCCATCCTGGACGCGTGGCGGCGGGGCGCGTGCTTCTGGAAGGGCGCGACCTGCTGGCGCTGTCCAACGCCGAGATGCGCGACGTGCGCGGCAGCCAGGTCGCGATGATCTTCCAGGAGCCGATGACCAGTCTGAATCCTGTGCATACGGTCGGCTTCCAGATCACCGAGGCGATGCGCGCGCATGATACGCGCGCCTCGAACGCGGAACTCCGCAACCGCGCGATCGAGGCGCTGACGCGTGTGCGCATCCCCGCGCCGGAGCGCCGCTTCGAGGAATACCCGCACCAGCTTTCCGGCGGCATGCGCCAGCGCGTGATGATCGCGATGGCGCTCGCCTGCCAGCCGAAGCTGCTGATCGCGGACGAGCCCACCACCGCGCTCGACGTGACGGTGCAGGCGCAGATCCTGGACCTGCTGCGCGACCTCCAGCAGGAGACGGGGATGTCGATCATCCTCATCACGCACGACCTCGGCGTGGTCGCCGAAATGGCGGATGAGGTCGCGGTGATGTATGCCGGGCGCGTCGTGGAGCGCGGTGCGGCGGGCGCGATCTTTGCCGACCCGATGCATCCCTATACGCTCGGCCTGCTCGGCTCGATCCCACGCCTCGATGAGGAACGCGAGAACCTGCTCGCCATCGAGGGCAGCGTGCCGCCGCCCTTCGCCCTGCCGAAGGGTTGCCGCTTCCACCCACGCTGCCCCTTCGCGTCGGAACCGTGCCTCAAGGAACCGCCGCCGCTGCGGGAGGTTGCACCCGGCCACCAGGCCGCCTGCATCCGCGCGCCGGTCGAGGCCTTCGTCGCATGAGCGGACCGCTGCTCGAGGTCACGGGCCTCGCCAAGCACTACCCCGTCCGCAAGGGGCTGATCCTCGCGAAGCAGGTCGGCACGGTGCGCGCGGTCGATGGCGTCTCCTTCTCGCTGGACCGCGGGGAAACGCTGGCGCTGGTGGGTGAATCCGGTTGCGGCAAGTCCACGACGGCGCGCCTCGTGCTGCGGTTGATCGAGCCCAGCGCCGGCGCGATCCGCTTCGAGGGCAAGGACGTGACGCGCGTCTCTGGCGCCGCGATGCGCGCCATGCGCCGGCGCATGCAGATCGTCTTCCAGGACCCCTATGCCAGCCTGAACCCGCGCTTGACCGTGGCCGAGACGATCGCCGAGCCGATGCAGGTGCACGGCATCGGCAATGCCGCGTCCCGCCGCGCGCGGGTGGCGGAACTGCTCTCCCTTGTTGGCCTGCGCGCCTTCCACGCGGAACGCTACCCGCACGAATTCTCGGGCGGGCAGCGCCAGCGCATCGGCATCGCGCGCGCGCTGTCGGTGCAGCCGGACCTCGTGGTGTGTGACGAGCCGGTCTCGGCGCTGGACGTCTCGATCCAGGCGCAGGTGGTGAACCTGCTGAAGGACCTTCAGCGGCGCCTCGGCCTGTCCTATCTGTTCATCGCGCACGACCTGGCCGTGGTGAAGCACGTCGCGGACCGGGTGGCGGTGATGTATCTCGGCCAGATCGTGGAAACAGGGCCGAAGCGCGACCTGTTCGCGGCACCGCGGCACCCATATACGCGCGCGCTGCTCGCGGCGATCCCGCATCCGGATCCGCAGCGGCGCGGGCAGGTGAAGCCGCTCGGCGGCGACGTGCCCTCGCCGATGAACCCGCCGCCGGGCTGCCGCTTCCACACGCGCTGCCCCTTCGCGCAGGAACGCTGCCGGACGGAGGCACCCGCGTTGCGCACCCTCGCGCCCGGCCACGACGTCGCCTGCCACTTCACGGAAACCCTGCCGCCGGCCGGCCTCGACTTCAGCGGCGGCCTCTCCGATGTCGCCGCACGCAGGCTCGCCCTCTATGCCGACGCAAAGGCCCGGAACGCGGCCTGACGGGCCTCAGGGCTGCATGTGGCTGCCGCCATCCTCGAGCCAGTTCTGGCCGGTGATGAAGGACGCCGCGTCGGAGAGCAGGAAGCAGATCAGCGGCGCGACCTCCGCCGGCTGCGCCACGCGGCCCAATGGAATGCGCGCCAGCGTCTGCTCCCGGAACCGGTCCGACCGGATCGTCTGCGTCATCGGCGTCTCCACCGTGCCGAAGCCTACGCTGTTCACGCGGATGCCGTAGCGCGCCCATTCCCGCGCCGCCGTCATGGTGATGCCATACAGCCCCGCCTTCGCCGCCGAGTAGTTCACCTGCCCGATCGAGCCCCGCTTGCCCGCAGTGGAGGAGATGTTGACGATCGCACCTGGCGTTGCCTCGCCCTTACGGGCGCGGGCGATCATGTGCCGTCCGACCGCCTGCTGCATCAGATGGCAGGCGGTCAGATTCACGTCGATCACCGCCTGCCATTGCGGCAGGGTCATCTTCTCGATCATCGCGGGCCGCGTGATGCCGGCGTTGTTCACCAGGCCATGCACCGCGCCGAAGCGCGCGACAGCGTCATCCACGATGCGCCCGCAGATGGCCTCGTCCGTCACGTCGCCCATCAGCGCCAGCGTCCGGTCGCCGGCAAGCGCCGCGGAGACGGCGGCGAAGGTCTCCGGGTTGCGCTCGATCATGACCAGGTTGGCGCCGAGCTCGAGCACGAGTTCGGAGATGGCGCGGCCGATACCCTGGCCGGTGCCGGTGACGATGACCGTGCGGCCGGTCAGGGCCATAGGGTTGCGCATGCGGTCCTCTCCTTGTCGATGAGAGCCGGGGGAGGGGAACCTCCCCCGCGCCCCCTCCCTTCTTTATCCCTCCGCCCTCGATGACGGGCGGTCGCATGGCTAGTTCAACCGCAATCCTCGGATCAGGTCCGGCGAGGGCTTCGCCTCGCCGCGCTCCACGCGCTTCACGATCTCGGTCAGCGCCGCATTGGCGCGCGCCTCGATGCCGACCTCCTTGCCCTTCGCCACGACGAAGCCGTTCAGGAACTCGATCTCGGTGCGGCGCCCCTTCACCATGTCCTGGCCCATGGAGGCACGATGGGCGCCGCCGCCGGGCTTTTGCGTGTCCGCCAGCCGCTGGGCGTCATAGGCCGCGCGCGCTTCCGCATCGCCCTCGCCGGCGCGGGCGATGACCTCCGCGTCGAGGTGGAGGATCTCCTCGAGGTCGTAGCCCAGCGCCTGGCCGACGCGGATCGCCTCGCTTCCCAACCGCGCGGAGAAGGCGCGGATCGCATCGTCCGCCGTTGCTTCCTTCGCGACCAGCCCCGTCGCCGCGGCGATGCCGTTGCCCATCACGTTCGCCACCAGTTTCGACCAGCGCTCGCCCCAGAGATTCGTCGTGGTCAGGGCGGAATCGGACAGGGCGAGGAGGGAGGTGACGAACGCCGCGCGCGGGGAAATTCGCCCATGCGGCTCGCCCACGCGGTAGACCGTGTGCGACGCGCCGGATTTGCCGGCGGCGCGCTTCACCAGCCCCGGCCCCGTCAGCTCCACCGTGATCAGCGATGCGATCGCGCCCAGCACGCGCCCCCAGCCGACGATGCCCGCGATCGTTTCCTCGTTGATGCAGTTCTGCAGGGAGACGACGTAGCCGCCAGGCGACAGATACTGCGCGATCATCGTCGTCGCCCAGGCGGTGTCGTAGGACTTCATGCAGACGAAGGCGATGTCGACCGGGCGTTCCTTGGCGAAGGACTGCAACTCGGTGATGTGGATCGCGCGGACCGGCACGGTGAACTCCGGCACGTCCTTGAGATGCGCGACGGTCAACCCCTTCGCGCGCATCGCCTCCACATGCTCGGGCCAGGGGTCGATGAAGGTCACGTCGTGGCCGGCCTGGGCCATGTAGGCCCCCGCATAGCCCCCGACCGCGCCCGCGCCCACGATGGCGATGCGTGGCTTGTCCATTGCTGCGTTTCCCCCTCAGTCGCCGCGGATCGCGGCCTCCACGGCAAGCGCGACCTTCAGCGCCCGCCGCCCGGCCGCACCGTCCACCAGCACGGGCGCGCCGTCCAGGCAGGCGGCGACGAATGCGGCCTGCTCGGCTTCCAGGCTGTCATGGTCGGTCCAGGTGGCGCGGTCGATGCCGGAACCCGGCATGGTCGCGACGGGTTCCGCCCCGCCGCGGCGCATCACGGCCAGCGAGCGTTCGAGGAAGTTCACGCTCATCTCGCCCTCGGTGCCGAGGACGCGCAGCCGGCGCTCCATGGCGAGCGACACGCGCGACGCGGTCAGAACCGCGGCCCGCCCGCCGGGGAAGCGCAGGCGCGCCACGGCGAAGTCAGGGTGCTGCGACACCACGGCGGCGCCGACCGCCTCGACCGCGTCCGGCTCCCCGCCCGCCAGGTCCATCACCAGGTCGAGGTCGTGGATCATCAGGTCCAGCACGACCGAGACGTCGAGGCTGCGCGGCCGGAAGGGCGCCGCACGGACCGCATCCCAGGACAGGGCGCGCCCGCCGGAGGGGGCTTCCGTCACTGCGCGGAAGGCGGCCGAGAAGCGCTCGATATGCCCGACCTGCAGCACGCGGCGCCCCGCGGCGGCCGCGGCGATCAGCGCATCCGCCTCATCCAGGGTCGCGGCGATCGGCTTTTCCACGAAGACATGCCGCCCGGCCGCGAGCGCGGCGCTGCCGAGGCCGAAATGAAACCGGGTCGGGGCGGCGACGATCAGGGCATCGGCAGCGCCGATCAGCGCCTCCGGCGCCATTGGGGTCGTGCCGGTCTCTGCCGCGACCGAAGCCGCCCGGGCCGGATCGGCATCATGCAGGCCAACAAGCCGCACCCGTGGGTTGGCCGAGGCCTTCAAGGCATGGAAACGGCCGAAATGGCCGACGCCGAGGATGCCGAGGGCGAGTCGTCCGTCCGATACGTTCATGGGGTGGTCCTAGACCGGAACGGCCGTGCCGGAAACCGGACCGGCGGGGTTGCATCGGCAGGGGGGGCTCGCCATTGTCCGCCGTCTGGAACAGGGGGGGTCACACCCGCTCATGCTGCATTTCGCGCGCTGGAAGACGGTCGCGATCCTGTTGGTCTGCTTCGTCGGCTTCGTGGTGAGCCTGCCGAACCTGATGCCGCGCGCGGTCTTCCCGGAATGGTTCCCACTGCGCCAGATCAGCCTCGGCCTCGACCTCCGCGGCGGGTCGTACCTGCTGCTGGAAGTGGACCTGAACACGGTCGTCCGGGAACGGCTCGATTCGATGGTGGACGGGGCGCGCACGCGGCTCCGCACCGCGAATGTGCGCTACGTGAATCTCGCGGCGGATGCGCCGAACCGGCGCATGGGGCTGCGCGTGACGGATGCGTCGCAGGTGCCCGCGGCGGTCACGGCGCTGCGCGAACTCGCCAACCCCGTGCAATTGCCGACCGGGCAGAGCGTCCCGGATATCGAGGTGACGAGCGGCGCCGACGGGCAGGTCTGGGCGACGCTGACCGAGGCCGGCCTCCGCGCCAAGGCAAGCGGTGCCGTCGAGCAGTCGATCGAGATCGTCCGCCGCCGCGTGGACGAGACGGGTGTGGCGGAAGCCCTGATCGCCCGCCAGGGGCAACAGCGGATCCTGGTGACGCTTCCCGGCGTCGAGGACCCGGACCGCATCAAGAACCTGCTCGGCCGCACCGCGCGCATGACCTTCCACCTGGTGGATGAGGCCGCGTCGCTCGCCGCCACCCCGCCGCCCGGCGTGATGTTCCTGCCCGGAGAACGGGAAGGGGAGCGCTTCGCCGTGCGCCGTCGCGTCGAAGTCGATGGCGCCAACCTGACCAACGCCCGCGCGGGCCAGGACAGCCGCACGGGCGAATGGGTGGTGAACTTCACCTTCGACAGCGTCGGCACGCGGCGCTTCGCGGACATCACCCGCGCCAATGTCGGCCGGCCCTTCGCCATCGTCCTGGACGAAAAGGTGATCACCGCCCCCGTGATCCGGGAGCCGATCACGGGCGGGCAGGGGCAGATCAGCGGGTCCTTCACCGTGCGCTCCGCCAACGACCTGGCGGTGCTGCTGCGCGCCGGCGCGCTGCCGGCGCCGCTGACGGTGGTGGAGGAACGGACCGTCGGACCGGAACTCGGCGCGGACGCGATCCGCGCGGGCACGATCGCGCTCGCGGTCGGTACGCTGTTCGTTTTTCTCTACATGGGGCTGGCCTACGGCCTGCTTGGCTGGTTCGCGAACATCGCGCTGTTCGTGAACCTCGTCCTGCTGATCGCCTT
Source organism: Neoroseomonas rubea (assembly GCF_016106015.1). Taxonomy (GTDB): domain Bacteria; phylum Pseudomonadota; class Alphaproteobacteria; order Acetobacterales; family Acetobacteraceae; genus Neoroseomonas; species Neoroseomonas rubea. The sequence continues at coordinate 23,676 of NZ_JACADQ010000008.1, read as the reverse complement.
CATGACGCTGATCGAGGCGACGCTGACGCTGCCCGGCATCGCCGGCATCGTGCTCACCCTCGGCACCGCGCTCGACGCTAATATCCTGATCAACGAGCGCATACGCGAGGAAGTGCGCAACGGACGAAGTCCGATCAATGCGCTGGAGGCGGGCTTCACCAAGGCGTCCGGCACGATCCTGGACTCGAACCTGACGAACCTCATCGCCATGGCCTGCCTTTACGGTTTCGGCTCGGGCCCGGTGAAGGGCTTCGCGGTCACGGTCGCGGTCGGCACCATCGTGCAGATGTGGACGGCGACGGTGCTGACGCGGCTCTTCGCCTCCTGGTGGTACCGGCGGACGCGGCCTAAGGAATTGCCCGTCTTCCAGCGGCCGGGCCTGTCGCTGATCGAGCGTCTGCGGCGTCCGCTGTTCCGGATCTTCCCCGACGACACGCATATCCCCTTCATGAAGGGTGCGCGGATCGGCCTCGTCGTCTCTGCGCTCCTCTCATCCGCTTCCGTCGCGATCGCCTTCTGGCCGGGGCTCGAGAAGGGCATCGACTTCAAGGGCGGCATCGAGATGGAGGTACGTACGCCGGGCCCCGGTGACATCGGCGCGCTGCGCGCGGCGGTGGGCGGCCTGAATCTCGGCGATGCGACGCTGCTGCAGTTCGGCGATCCATCCACCTTCGCGTTGCGACTGCCGGCGCAGGGCGATGAGGGCGCGGTACAGCGGGCAGTGAACGCGGTGCGCGGGGCGCTGGAACAGGTGGCGCCGGGCACGCGCATCCTGCGGGTGGAGGCGGTCGGCAACCGCGTGTCCGACGAGCTCTTCATCGGCGGGATGATGGCGCTCGGCCTGTCGTTCCTCGCGATGCTGCTCTACATCTGGTTCCGCTTCGAATGGCAGTTCGGCGTCGCGGCCATCACAACGCTGATCCTGGACGTCACCAAGACCATCGGCTTCATGGTGCTGTTCCAGATCGAGTTTAACCTGACGACGATCGCCGGCATCCTCACGGTCATCGGCTTCAGCGCGAACGACAAGGTCGTCGTGTTCGACCGGATGCGGGAGAACCTGCGCAAGTTCAAGACAATGCCGCTGGACGAGCTGGTGGATCGCTCGATCAACGAGACGATGAACCGCTCGCTCGGCACCTCGATGACGCTGCTGCTCTCGGCGCTGCCGCTCGCCTTGTTCGGCGGCGACACGCTGGCGGGCTTCGCCTGGGTGATGGTGGTGGGCATCGTGATTTCGGCGGGTTCGTCGGTGTTCATCGCCGCGCCGATCGTGCTCTACAGCGGCCGCAACCGCCTGCGCCGCGGCGACGAGGATGCCGCCGCCCCCGCCGCCAAGCCCGCGTCCAGGTGATGGTTTCCAAAGGCCTTTCGGCCTTTGGTGGGGGAGGTTTCGGAGGGGGCGACGCCCCCTCCGCCTATCCGTTCCAGGCGCGCCGGTAGAGCGCGATGATCTCCTCGGCGCTCGGCACTGCCGGATTGTTGCCCGGGCTTCCGCTCGCCAGCGCCTGCCCCGCCATGGTCTCGAGCAGCCCATCCCACTTCGCCGGATCGATGCCGTAGCCAGCTGGCGTCGGCACGGCGAGGTCGCGGTTCAGGTCGCGCAGTTCCTGCAGAAGTTTCGCCGCCGCGGACTGGTCGCCTTCGGCTGCCGTCGCCACGCCCATCGCGCGCGCCGCCTCCGCATATCGGGGCAGTGCGGCGTTGAGGCTGAACTCGGTGACGGCTGGCAGCAGCATGGCGTTGGACAGCCCGTGCGGCACGTGGAAATGCGCGCCGATCGGCCGCGACATGCCGTGCACCAGCGCGACCGAGGAATTGCTGAAGGCGATGCCGGCGAGTGTCGCGCCCTTCATCATCGCCGCGCGTGCGACGGCGTTGGATGGCTCGCGGTAGACGGTGCGCAGGTTCGGCGCGATCAGCCGCATGGCGCGCAGCGCGTATTCATCCGCCTCGTCATTGGCGCGCTTGGATACGAAGGCTTCCAGCGCATGCGTCAGGCTGTCGATGCCCGTGTCGGCGGTGGTGCGCGGCGGCACGCTGAAGGTCAGCTCGAAATCCACCACGGCGGCGAGCGGCAGTGCGCCGAGCCCGGCGATCAGCATCTTCTCGTCGCGCTCCGTGTCGGTGATGACGGTGAAGCGCGTCGCCTCGCTGCCCGTGCCCGCGGTGGTGGGGATGCAGATGACGGGCAGGGCGGCGCGGTTCGCCTGCGCGGGGACCTTGAAGTCCCGCATCTTCGCCCCGGCCGGCGCGGCGCCGAGGATCGCCATGGCCTTGGCCGTGTCCATCGGGCTGCCGCCGCCGAAGCCCACCAGGCAGTCGTAGTCACCGGCCTTCATCGCGGCGACGCCGGCCTCGATCACCGTGTCGGTCGGGTCGGGCACCGTCTCGCTGAACACGGATGGCGAAAGCCCGGCCGCGCGCAGCGGCGCCAGCGCCTTCTCGACGGTGCCGGAGGAGACCATCCAGGGATCCGTCACGACCAGCGGCTTCGACAGGCTAAGCTGCCCCAGAACCTCGGCGAGCTTGCCGACGGCGCCGCCGCCGATCATCAGCAGGCGGGGGGAGACGAAGCTGGTGGTCATCACGCTTTCCCTTCGCGGATCATCTCGATCACGCCCGAAAAATCCCTGGCCGCGCCACCGCCTTCGACGAAGCGACGATAGAGGTCGAGCGCATGCGCCCCGAAGGGTGTCGCCACCCCCGCATCCTTCGCCGATTGCTGCGCGAGGCCCAGATCCTTCGCCATCAGCGCGGCCGAGAAGCCCGGCTTGTAGTCCCGGTTCGCCGGGCTTCCCGGAACGGGCCCTGGCACCGGGCAATAGGTGGTCAGCGCCCAGGATTGCGCGCTCGACTTCGAGGTGACGTCGAACAGCGCCTGGTGCGACAGACCGAGCTTCTCGGCGAGCACGAAGGCCTCGCAGGTCACGGCCATGGTCGCGGCCAGCATCATGTTGTTGCACAGCTTCGCCGCCTGGCCCGCGCCGGGGCCACCGCAATGGACGATGGTGCGACCCATCGCCTCCAGCACCGGCCTGGCACGGGCGAAGGCGGCGTCGCTGCCGCCGACCATGAAGGTGAGGGTGCCCGCTTCCGCGCCCATCACGCCGCCCGAGACCGGCGCGTCGAGGAAATCCCGCCCGCTGGAGGCTGCCGCGACCTCGCGCGCCGATGTCACGTCGATGGTGGAACAGTCGATCAGCAGCGCGTCCGGGGCTGCGGCCGCCATCATGCCGCCGACGCCGAGCCAGGCGTCGCGCACATGCTGGCTCGCGGGCAGCATGGTAATGACGATTTCGGCTCCCGTCGCCGCTTCGGCCGCCGTCGCGGCGCGGCGCGCGCCGGGCACGCCTTCGATCGCCCCGGGGGCGAGGTCGAAGCCCGCGACCTCATGTCCTGCCTTGATCAGGTTGCGCGCCATCGGCGCGCCCATATTGCCCAGGCCGACGAAGCCGATCCGTGCCATCTGCCGTTCCTTCCCTCCGCGTTGGGCGAAGGGTAGGTCGGCCGCGCGCGGTGGGGAAGGCGGTCAGGCCGGCGCCGGTTCCAGCATGCGCAGCACCGCTTCCGCCGCGGCCGCCGATGGCAGGCCCTCCGGCGCGCGCAGATGGGCCAGCGCCTCGGCGAAGCCAGCGCGCTGCGCGGCGGCGATGGCAGGGTCCAGCATGGGCGCGAGCAGCCCTTCGGCCAGCGCCTCCGGCGTGCAGGCTTCCTGCAGCCGTTCCGGCACCACCTCGCGCTCCGCGAGCAGGTTCACGAGCGAGGCGTGTGGCACCTTGACCAGCCGCCGCACGATCGCCGCCGTGATCGGGTTCACGCGATAGGCCACCACGTGGGGGATGCCGGCGACCGCCATTTCCAGCGACGAGGTGCCGGACTTGATCAGGCCGGCGCCGCCGGACTGCGCGACGGCGGCGAAGGCGTCGTGCTTCGCGTCCTGGCCATCGACCAGGATCGGGGCGACGGTCCAGTCGCGCGCGGCGGCACGCACCGCGTCGGCCACGATGGGCGCGACGGGCAGGACTGGCCGCAGGCCCGGCAGGCGCGCCGCAGCGATGTGCAGCGCCGCGCCGAACACCGGCAGCAGGCGCGACGCTTCCATCCGCCGGCTGCCCGGCATGACGATGACGGGGCGGTCCGCTTCGGTTAGCCCGTGCGCCGCGCGGAAGCGCGCGGCATCGCCGCGGTCCGCGCCGCTTTCCAGCACGGGATGACCGACGAAGGTCACGGGAATGCCGGCGGCCTCGAAGAAGATCGGCTCGAAGGGCAGCAGGCACAGGATGCGGTCCACCTTGCGCCGCAGCTTCATCACCCGCCCCGGCCGCCAGGCCCAAACCTGCGGCGCGACGTAGTGCACGATCGGAACGCCGATCGGCTTCACCATCTCCGCGAGCCGCAGCGTGAAGCCCGGGCTGTCGATGGTGACGAGTACGGCCGGCCGGCGCGTCGCGACATCCGCCGCGGCATCCGCGAGCAGGCGCTTGAGGCGGAAGATCTTGGGCAGGACTTCCAGCAGCCCCATCAGCGCGAGTTCCCGGTAGTCGAACAGGCTGGGGACGCCCTGTTCGGCCATGCGCGGCCCGCCGATGGCGGCGAAGTGTAGATCGGGACGCCGCGCGCGCAGCGCGGCGATCAGCCGCGCGCCGAGCACGTCGCCCGAGGCCTCCCCGGCGACGATGTAGACGAGCGTCATGCGAAGACGGCCGGTGCCGGCCGCGCGAAGCGGGCGGATGGCCAGTCCCGATGGTTCAGCACCTGCCCATCCTTCCTCACCGCGTCGAGCCGCGTCGGATCGAGCGTGCAGAACACCCAGCCCGGCTGATCGAGCGCCCCGCGCGCCAGCACGCCATCCTCGGGGAAGCCCCGATCGACCGGCCCGAAGACCGCCGCATGGCCGCGGTTCACATCGAGCGCCGCGGACCAGGGCGCGAGGCCCACGGTCGGCGTGATGGCGACATAGCACTGGTTCTCCATCGCGCGCGCCTGCGCGCCGATGCGCACGCGGTTGAAGCCCGCGACGGTGTCGGTGCAGGACGGCGCCAGGATCAGCCACGCCCCTTCCTGCACCTGCACGCGCACATGCTTCGGGAACTCCACATCGTAGCAGATGGAAATGCCGATCCGCCCCCAGGGCGTGTCGAAGACCTTCGGATCCTCGCCGCGCAGCACACCCCAGCGCTCGCTCTCGAAGCGCGTCATGGCGCGCTTCTCCTGCATCGCCATCCGCCCGTCCGGGGCGATCAGCGGCGCGCGGTTCACGACGGTGCCGTCCGCGCGCCGCATCGGCAGGGTGCCGGGCAGCAGCCAGACACCGAGGCGCCGCGCGGCATCGCGCATGGCGTCGAGGATCGCCGGCGCGGCGGCGATCATGGCGGCGAGTTCGGTCGCCTCGTCCGTCGCCTGGTCGCCGACGAGCCCCGCGCCGAGTTCGACGCAGGCATATTCGGGCAGCACGAGCAGGTCGGCCCCCGCGCGGCCTTCCTCGAGCCGCGCTTCCAGCGCGCGCGCAAAGTCCGCGACGCCGGCCGGCCGGCCGACGCCGTACTGCAGCAGGCCGAGGCGCAACGTCCGGGCCTCCGGCGCGCTCACAGCGGATCCTTGACCCAGAAGCCCAGGGCGTGCGGCGTCTCCCGGTCGTCGCCGACCTCCTTCCAGTCGAAGACGACGGAGATATCGGCGCGCCTTTCGTAGCCGCGCTTGCGCCAGAAGGCGTCGAGCGGGACATAGTCGCGCGGGCGGCGCGGATCGTTGTCGTTGCGCGTCACGGCGCAGAAGGCTGCCGCCTGGAGGCCAATTCCTCGCGCATGCGCTTCGCGCAGTTCGAAAAAGCGGACGCCTGCGCCGCGGCCTCGAAACTCGCGCAGCAACACGCTTTCCCCGAAGTAGCAGAAGCGCGCAGGATCGATGCCCCGGTCCCGGAAGGCGGCCGGCACGCGTGCCGTCGCTTCCGTCATCGGCTGGCAGGTGGCGCAGCCCACCACGCGCTCGCCCTCGATCGCGGCGATCACCGCGGCGCCCGGGCTCTCGGCATAGGCGGCGAGGTAGCGCTGCTCATAGGCTTCCTCCCCGTCATACAGATAAGGCCAATCGCGGAAGACGGCGATGCGCAGGCCGGCCAGCCGCGGCAGCCAGGCGCGCAGAGCGTCGCCGCGAAGCGTCTCGAAGCGGAGCGGGGCAGGGTCCATGGCGCGATCCAATAGGGGTGCGCCGGAACCCGGGGAAGGGGGGATCAGCGCTCCCGCACCAGCCGGAAGCCGCCGAAGCTGTAGCGATCGGCCGCCTGGCCGCGGGCACGGTTGCCGGCGCGCACATACCAGGGCAGGTGGCTCCAGGAGCCGCCGCGCATGCCGCGGCTCGTGCAATCCCCCGTGGTGCGCGCGGCGCCGTCGCCGAGTTGGCCGTCAAGCGTCGGGTTCAGGCAGTCGGCGGTCCATTGCCAGACATTGCCCAGCATGTCGTTCAGGCCGAATGCGTTCGGCCGGAAGCTGCCGACCGGGGCCGTGTAGACATGCCGGTCGTTGCAGCGGAAGGTGAATTGCGGCCTGCGATCGAGGTTGAGAGCCATGGCAAGGGACAGGTCGGCGACATTGCCGAACTCACAGGCCGCGACCTGCGCTTCGCCCCAGTATCGGGAGGTGGTGGTCCCGGCGCGCGCCGCGTATTCCCACTCGGCTTCGGACGGCAGCCGGTAGGTCCGGCCGGTACGCCCGGAGATCCAGGCGGCATAGGCGTTGGCGTCGTCCCAACTCACGCAGACGACAGGATGATTGTCGGCCTGCTGGAAGCCTGGCGCACGCCAGGTCAGGCCTGGACGTTCCTGGTATTCGTAGGACGTGCCGCTGTTCACGAAGGACCAGCATCCCTCCGTGGTCGGGTGCCCGGTCGCCGCTACGAAGGCGGCGTACTCGGCGCGCGTTACCGTATTGCGAGCGATCGCGAGGCCGGCGGCGATCGTCACGCGGCGCTGCGGTTCGGACCGGCCGCGCAGGTCGAAAGGCACGCCCTCGCGCTCCTCCTCCCCTCGCGGAACGCCCATCGTGTAGGTGCCGGCGGGAAGGGGAAGCATCTCGGGACAATCGGGACAGTCGCGAATGCTGCGCTGGCCCACCTGGGCCAGGGCCGGGCTGGCGCCCAGCAGCAGGAACGCGATCAGGAGGGTGCGGCGCATCGACGACTCCGGCACATCACGCGAAAAACAATCATCCCGCCCCGGAGGCCGGGAACGGAACGCTCACCCCCCGCCTGAAATCGCCGGTCTGCCGGGCGGCGTCAAGAAAAGCGTGCAGGCCTTCGGCCACAATGTCGCGCGGCAGGTTGCGGGTGATGAAGACCAAGCGCGACCTGCGATCGTGGCCCTCCGGCCAGGCCGCAAGCCGCGCGGGAGGATGGAAGCTGTGCTGCACGCCATGGACGATGACGGGCCGTGCTTCTCCAGCGATGTTCAGCAGGCCCTTCACGCGCAGAAGGCTGTCGCCGCGCGTCACCGTCAGCATCTCGAGCCATGTCGCGAGACCCTCCCAGGGCAGGGGATCGTCGAAAATGAGGGCGAAGGCCTCGATCCCGCCGGTATGGCGATGCGTGTCGGATGGCGGCGCGTCCGCATGCGCCTCCGCTGCGAGCCAGGCGGCAACGGCGGGGATGCGGCCCTCCGTTGCGAAGGGGCCGGCACCAAGCAGCGCCTCCGGCGCAACATCGCCCGCCACGGCGCGCAGCAGCGGTGCGACGGGATTGAGGATGCGCAGACGCGCCTCCAGCCGCGCGATCGCATCCTTGTCCGTGAGGTCGGTCTTGGTCAGCACGAGCCGGTCGGCCATCGCGGCCTGCTTCACCGCCTCGGCTTCCCCATCCAGCGTGACGCCGCCCGCCACGGCATCGACCAGCGTGACCACGCCGTCGAGTTCGTACGCGGTCAGCATGAGCGGGTGGGAGATCAGCGTCTGGAGGATCGGTGCAGGATCAGCGAGGCCTGTCGTCTCGATCACCACGCGGCGGATGTCCTGCCCCGCCTCGGCCCGCAGGGCGAGGTCGCCGAGCGCGCGCACCAGGTCGCCGCGCACGGTGCAGCAGATGCAGCCGGCCTGCAGCAGCACCGTATCTCCGTCGAGCCGCTCCACGAGAAGATGGTCTAGCCCGACCTCCCCGAACTCGTTGATGAGCACCGCGGTGCCGGCCATCGCCGGGTGCTTCAACAGGCGGTTGAGAAGCGTCGTCTTGCCGGTGCCAAGGAAGCCGGTCAGCACCGTGACCGGGATCTTCCGCCGGATCATCCGCCGTAGAGCGCCTTCGGGTCCACCGCGGGCTCGGCGATGCTCGCGAGCGCGTCGTCGCGCAGCGCCCGGTAGAAGCAGGAACGCCGGCCGGTGTGGCAGGCGACGCCGTGCTGGTCCACCAGCGCGAGCAGCGTGTCGCCATCGCAGTCGAGGCGCAGGTCGATGAGGCGCTGCACCTGCCCCGAACTCTCCCCCTTGCGCCAAAGACCGCTGCGCGAGCGGGAGAAATAGCAGACCCGGCCCGTCGCGAGCGTCTCGGCGACCGCCTCCGCGTTCATCCAGGCGACCATCAGCACCTCGCCGGTATCGTGCTGCTGCGCGATGCAGGGCACGAGGCCGGCGGCATCGAACCGCAGGGCGGCCATGAAGGCGGCGATGGCGGCGTCGGTCGGCGGCGAGGCATTATCCGGCATGCTCATGTTATAGTGTCCGTCTCTGGCGGAATCGAGGTTCGGCAATGGCGGATGGCGCGGCACGGCAGAAGGCGCTGGCGGAGGCTGAAGCCGCGTGCCTGCGCCGCGGCGCGCAACTCACGCCCCTGCGCCGGCAGGTGCTTGAGCTCGTGCTCGAGGCCGAGGCCCCCGTCGGCGCCTATGCGCTGCTCGATCGCCTGAAGGCGAGCCGGCCGGGTGCGGCGCCGCCGACCGTCTATCGCGCGCTCGACTTCCTGCTCGAGCACGGGTTGATCCACAAGGTCGAGCGGCTCAACGCCTATATCGGCTGCAGCGATGCGGGCCACGGCCATGCGCATGAGCACGACCATCCGCACCAGTTCCTGATCTGCCGGCGCTGCGGTACGACGCTCGAGATCGGCGACGCTGCCGTCACCCACGCGATCGAGGCGGCGGCGGCGCGCGCGGGCTTCAGCGTGGCGGAGGCGACGGTCGAGGTCGAAGGGGTCTGTGCGCGGTGTGCCGCGGCCTGACGCGCCATTCCGCCGGCCCGCGCATCTTCCCTTCCTCCTTGATGTTGCATGTCCATTCACGGATGCTTGAGCGGACCGCCGCGCAGCGTCGGCGAGTCCCTCGGGGAAGGAGACCTGCCATGAGTCTAGGATCGATCCCGCGCCTGTTCGGTGCGGGCATGTTTGCGCTTGCGGCGATGGCAGCGCCCGCCTCGGCGCAGGGAACAGCACCGCCGCTGTTCACCACCGCCGAACTTGCGCGGGCCTGCGGCCCGTCGGAAGGGGATGCGAACGCCCTTGCGTCCCGTTCCGTCTGCTATGCGGTGCTCGTCACCGTTGGCCAGGCGCATGCGATGTACACGACCGGGCCGCGCGCCGCGCCCCCGGCCTTCTGCATGCCGAACCCGTCGCCGTCGCTCGAACAGGTGGCATCCGGCTTCGTCGCCTGGGTCGCGGCGAACCAGCAGCATGCGGGGACCCGCGCGGTCGAGGGCGCGCTGCGCTACGCCGCCGCGACCTATCCCTGCCCGCGGCCGGCTGCGCGCCGGCGCTGAGAGGAAGGAGAACGATGATGACGAAGCACAAGACCCTTCGCCTGGGCGCCGTGCTGGCGCTGGGCCTCGGCCTCGCCGGTTGCGCCGGGATGAGCGACACGCAGCGTGCCACCGCGACCGGTGCCGGGATCGGCGCGCTCGGCGGCGCGGCGCTCGGGTCGCTCTCCGGCAATGCAGGCTGGGGCGCGCTGATCGGTGCCGGTGTCGGCGGCGCCTCCGGCTACGCGATCGGCCGCTCGAACCAGAGCCGCTGAAGGACGCCCCCGGCCCGGGCCACGCGCCCGGGCCGGCGGCCGCGTTACGTCGGCAGGGTCGCCAGGCCGCACTCGAGGTCGGCGATCAAGTCCGCCACATCCTCGAGCCCGATATGGATGCGCACCGTGTAGCCGCCGAGGTCGGCGCTGGTCGCGGTGCGCGTGATGAAGCCGGTCGTCGGCAGGGCGAGGCTCTCATAGCCGCCCCAGGAGGCGCCGATGCCGAACAGCGCCAGGCTATCGATGAAGCGGAAGATGTCAGCCTCCGCGTAGCGCGGCTGGAACACCACGCCGAACAGGCTGCAGCCGCCGGTGAAGTCGCGCTTGAACAGGGCGTGCTGCGGATGCGAGGGCAGGGCGGGATGCAGCACGCGCTGGACCTCGGGCCGGCCTTCGAACCAGCGGGCGACTGCAAGCCCGCTTTCCTCCTGCTGGCGCAGGCGCACCGGCATGGTCCGCGCGCCGCGCAGCGCCAGCCAGCAATCGTCGGGTGCGGCGAAATGCCCCATCTGGGACGCCGCGCCGCGGACGATCAGGTGGTCTTCCTCGCTGGCCACCGTGATGGAGCCGAGCAGCACGTCCGAATGCCCGCCGACATATTTCGTCAGCGCCTGGATCGACACGTCGACGCCGTGCTTGAAGGGCTGGAAGTGATGGATGCCCCAGGTGTTGTCCATCAGCACCTTGGCGCCGCGCACATGCGCGGCGCGGGCGAGCGCCGGGATATCCTGCAGCTCGAAAGTGTGGCTGCCCGGGCTCTCGGTGTAGAGCACCTTCGTGTTCGGCTTCATCAGCGCGGCGATGCCGGCCTCGTCGATCGCCGGGTCGTAGAATGTGGTCTCGATGCCGTAGTTGGCGAGCAGCCCGTTGGCGATGTTGCGCGCCGGGCCATAGACGCTGTCCGGCATCAGGCAATGGTCGCCCGCCTTGAGATAGGCCATTAGCGGCACCGTCACCGCGGCGAGGCCCGTGCCGACGAGGGTGCAGCGCGTGCCGCCCTCGATCTCGCAGATCACGTCCTCCAGCGCGTACTGGGTTGGGCCACCCTGCGTGCCGTAGGTCATCACCCGGTTGAAGCGGTCCTTCGAGAAGGTCCGGCGGCTTTCGCAATCCGGGTGCAGCACCGTCGATCCGCGATGCACCGGCGGGTTGACGAAGCCATGCACGCGCGTGCCGGCGCGGCCGGCATGGGACATGCGCGTCGCGAAACGATGCTCGGCGTGCGGCGGCTTGGCGGAATCGTCGGGCATCTCAGGCGCTCTTCTCTTTCGGGGTTTCCGGGCGGGACGCCCATTCGGTCCAGGAGCCGTCATAGACGGCGGGTTCCGGCAGGCCCGCGCGCACCAGGCCGAAGGCCAGCACGCAGGCGGTGACGCCGGATCCGCAGGAGGTGACGACCGGCCTGCCGCCCGTCGCCCCCGCCGCAGCGAAGATCGCGCGCAGCGCCGCCGGGTCCTTCATGCGGCCATCGGCGCCGGCCATCTCGGTAACCGGCACATTGGCCGCGCCGGGCATGTGCCCCGAAGGCAGGCCGGCGCGCGGTTCCGCCGCCGTGCCGTCGAAGCGGCCTTTCGCGCGCGCGTCGATGACCAGCGCGGAACCATCCGCGACGATCCGCTTCACGTCGCCGATGCCCGCCAGCATCCCGGCGCGGAAGTCCGCCACGAAGGTCGCGGGCGCGGGGGCAGGGGCCTCGCCGCTTTCGGTCGGGCGGCCTTCCTTCACCCAGGCCGGCAGTCCGCCATCGAGCACCGCCACGCGGTCATGCCCGAACAGCCGCATCATCCACCAGCCGCGCGGCGAGGAGCGCAGCCCGTGCTGGTCGTAGAAGACGATGCGGTGGCCGTTGGAGATGCCGAGCGCGCCCGCCATCCGCGCGAAGGCGGCCGGCGTCGGCACCATGTGCGGCAGATCGGTCTCCTTGTCCGCGATGGCGTCGATGTCGAACATCCTGGCACCCGGGATGCGCGCGGCCCGGAAGGCGTCGTGCTTGTTACCCGGCTCGTTCGGCAGGAAGGTGGAGCAGTCGAACACCAGCAGGTCGGGCTTGCCGAGTTCCCCCGCGAGCCATTCCGTCGAGACCAGCATCTCCATGCGCGTCACTCCCCGACCAGCACGATGGACACGCGCCGGTTCGCGCGGCCCTTGTTCTCGATCTTCGCCACCTCGACGCGGCCGATCTCGCCCGTCGCGCGCACATGCGTCCCGCCGCAGGGCTGGAGGTCGACCGGCGCCTCCTCGGGCCCGATGCGCACGAGGCGGATGCGGCCCGACCCGCGCGGCGGCTGCACCGACAGGGTGCGCACCAGGCCGGGATTGGCGTCGAGTTCCTCCTCGCTGATCCAGCGCTCGGTGACCGGATGGTTCGCGGCGATCAGCGCGTTCAGTCCTTCGGTCAGCGCGTCCTTGGTCGGCGGGTCCGGCAGGTCGAAGTCGAGCCGGGACTTGTCGGCGCCGATCTGCCCGCCGGTGACCCCTGCGCCGGGGATCAGGCTGCACAGCAGGTGCAGCGTCGTGTGCATGCGCATCAGCCGGTGGCGCCGCGGCCAATCGAGTATGGCCGTGACCTCCGCGCCCACCGGCGGCAGCGCGGCGCCTGGGGCGGGGAGGTGCAGCACCGTGTCCTCCGGCCCCTTCAGCGTGTCGGCCACTGCCATCTCCCCGCCCGCCCAGCGCAGGGCGCCGAGATCGCCGGGCTGTCCGCCGGCGCGCGCGTAGAAGTTGGTGCGGTCGAGGACGATGCCCTCGGGCGTCGCGGCGATCACGCGCGCGGCGATCTCACGTGCATAGGCATCGTCTCGATAGGCCAGTTCCGTCGCCATTCAGTCCTTCCAGTCTTCGATCAGGGCCGCGCGGCGCCGCGCGAAGCCGGACAGGCAGAGCGCGCCGGTCGCGTTGCACATGCGGTTGTCGTCGAGCATCGCGATCGCCTCCTCTGCCGGCAGCACCGTCAGGCGGATATCCTCATGCTCGCTCTCGAGGCCATGATGGCCGGCGAGACCTTCCTCGGGCAGGCGCACGCGCGCGACGAAGAGGTTGATCGTCTCGTCGGACCCACCCTGGTTCAGGATGTAGCGGCCGAGGGAGGCGAAGCGGTCCGGCGCCAGGCCGGTTTCCTCCAGCACCTCGCGCCGCGCGGCTTCGATCGGGTCCTCGCCCTCCTCCATCAGCCCGGCGGGGCATTCGACCATCAGCGGCTCGAGCCCCGCCGCCAGCGCGGGCAGGCGGAACTGCTCGATCAGCGCGACGCGGTCATGCCAGGGATCCCAGGGCAGCACGGCCACCGCGAAGCCGCGGCGCCACAACTCCCAGGTCTGCACGCCGCTTTCCCCGCCATCGAAGCGGCGCTTTCGGAAGCGGATGCGTTGCAGCGGGAAGCGGCCATCCCAGACAACCTCGTCCGAGAGCAGCGTCACGTCCGGGTGCGGGGGGATCGGCTTCGCCTTGGGAGGTCTGGCCTTCATGCGCGTCGGACCCTACCCTCCGGCCCCCGAAACGTCCATGACCCCAGACCCTCTCATCGCGCAGCCCGACCCGGCCGCCCGGGCGCGCGCCCAGCGGCGGGGCATCCTTCTGGTCCTGATCGCCTCGGCCACCTTCGCGCTGGCCGCGGCCGCGGCGAAGGCGATCGGCTCCGGGATCCCGGTCGCGGAAGTGATCCTGTTCCGCAACCTTTTCGCCATCCCGCTGCTGCTGCCCGTGGTGATGGCGAGCGGCGGCTGGACGGCGCTCGCCACGCGCAACCCGATGAGCCACGCGGCGCGCACGCTGTTCGGCCTCATGGGCATGGTTGGAGCCTTCTACGGCTACGTGCACCTGCCGCTCGCGACGGTCACGGCGCTCGGCTTCACCATGCCGCTGTTCCTGACGGTCCTGTCGGTTCCGTTGCTCGGCGAACGCGTCGGCTGGCGACGGGGGCTTGCCGTGCTGGTCGGCTTCGCGGGCGTCCTGCTGATGGTCCGGCCAGGTTCCGAGGGGCTGAGGGGGGAAGGGCTTGCCGTCCTTCTCTGCCTGCTGGGTTCGGTCGGCTGGGCGCTGGCCATGATCACGATCCGGCGGATGGGGGAGGCCGGGGAGAGTTCGGTCGCGATCGTCTTCTGGTTCGCCGCGGGCTCCGCGGTCATCGCAGGCATCGCCTCCGTGCCCGTCTGGGTCTGGCCGAGCCCGCTGCAATGGGCGTTGCTGTTCGCCATCGGGTCGGTCTCGGCGCTGGCGCAGGTGCTGATGACGAGCGCCTATCGCAGCGGGGAGACGACGCTGCTGGCGCCCTTCGAGTATGCCGGGATCGTCTGGACCACCGCGCTGGGCGCCTTCATCTGGGCGGAACTGCCGGATGGGTGGGATTTCGCGGGGATCGGGGTGCTGGTCGGGGCCGGGCTGTACATCTGGCACCGGGAAGTCACGCTCGGCGTGAAGCGCTGAGCGTGCAGGGCGATGGGCCCCGGGGGGTTGCCCCGGGGCCCTGTCGCGTCAGGAGAAGATGAAGTCGGTCGTGGTGATGTTGGCCGCGGTGATGCCCGTCAGCGTGACGGTTCCACCGGCCATGGAGATGACGGCACCGGCACCGCTGTCGGCCACCGTGATGGCGGTGCCGAAATCTGCCACCGTCAGGCCCAGGCCGCGGACGTCGATGCGGTCCTGGCCGGTGCCTGCGGCGACGAAGTCCGTGATGACGTCATCGCCGAAGTTGGCGCCGAAGCGGAACAGGTCCGCGCCGGTGCCGCCGGTGAGACGATCGTTCGCCGCCCCGCCGTCGAGCAGGTCGTTGCCGGCGCCGCCCGAGAGCGAGTCCTGCCCTGCAGCTCCGATCATCACGTTCGCCAAACCGTTGCCGGAGCCCGTGAAGTTTGCCGTGCCGGAGTAGGTCAGGTTCTCGATGAAGGTACCAAGCGTGTAGGTCGTCAGCGTCGTGATGACCGTGTCGGTCCCGAGGTTGAAGGAACCGAAGATGCCAAGGTTCAGGATCTCGCCAGTGACGACGTCGCCGGCATTGTCGACGAAGTAGGTGTCGTTGCCCTGGCCGCCGCTCATCACGTCCGCGCCGACGCCACCGTCCAGCGTGTCATTGCCGAGGGTCCCGCCGGTCAGCGAGTCGTTGCCTTCCCCGCCCAGCAGCGAGTCGTTGCCGTTCCCGCCCTCGAGCGTGTCGTTGCCGCCAAGGCCTGACAAAGTGGCCGACGAGCTGCTTCCGGCGGTGATCCGGTTCCCGAGTTCGTTGCCCGTGCCGGCGAAGCTGCCGTTCCCGTTGCTGTAGGTGAGGTTCTCGAAGTGGGCCCCGAGCGTGAAGGCGCTGAGGTTCGTCACCACCAGGTCGGTGCCGCCATTGGCGGCGACCTCGGTCAGGATGCTGGCGGCGTTGCCGACATAGTAAGTGTCGTTGCCGGTCCCGCCTTCCATCGTATCCACCCCGGCCCAGCCGCCGAGCGAGTCATTGCCCGCGCCGCCGATCAGCAGGTCGTCGCCGACACCACCCCAGAGCTGGTCGTTGCCGTCGCCGCCATCCATCGAGTCATTGCCGCCGTTGCCCATGACGGTGTCGTTGCCCCCGTTGCCGAGGACGATGTTGTCCGCATCGCCGAGGATGATCGTGTTCGAGGCCGCGGTGTCGTTGAAGACGCCGCCGATCGCCTTGGTCGAAGTGACGGACACCGTTTCCTGCACGCCCAGCGCGTCCACGTAGGTTGCGCTGACCCGCAGGAAGTTGCCCACCCCGCCGATGTTCGCCGGCGGCGTGAAGGTCTCGCCCGTGGCCACCTGCGTCCAGGGGCCGTTGCCGTTGCGGATCTCCCAGACGATGGTCGGCGCGACGCCGCCCTGGAAGCCGTCAGGTTCGACCAGCGTCGCGGTCAGCATCCGCGTCGCCGTCGGCGTCAGGTCGCTCAGCGTCAGCGTCGCATTCGGCGGCGCCCAGGCGCCGTCGGCGAACTGCAGCCGCTCGATGTGCAGCAGCCGGTCGGTGCCGTCCGTCTGCGTGCCGCGGGTATGCGCCACTGTCCAGGACCCATCGGCGTTGATGCTGAAGTCGTAGTCCGCGCGGTTGCCCGTATAGACGGCGGTGTCGATCGCGCGGGTCGGATCCAGGGTGAAGGGCAGCGCGTACTGGATGCTGCGGACGATGCTGAGCTGGCCCGGGTTGATCGCGCCGCTCAGCAGGGCGGCCTGGATCTGGGTCAGGCTGTCGACGAAGAGGTCGTTCTCCGTACCCGGCAGGTCCACCTTGATCTGCACGTCGAGCCAGGCGTCGCCGTCGATCACGTCGTCGCCGCCGCGGCCTTCGATCGTGTCCGCGCCGCCGCCGCCGAGCAGGATGTTGCCTCGGTCGAAGGCGATGACCTTCTCGAGGTCGCCCGTGGTCGGCGCCGCCGCGACGAAGTTGCCCATCAGTTCCCGCAGCCCGTCGATGCGGTTAACGCCGGCCTGGGTCAGCTCATTGTTGAGCATCTGGCTCTCGACCGCGCCCGGAACCTCGGGAGCGTTCTGGCTGCTCCGGCTGTCGCCGCGCAGGACGTCGGCGAAGTTGGAGCCGGACAGGGCCTCAACCTGGTCGAAGCGGTTGCGCAGGGTCTCCGCCTGGTCGGTCGTGAAGATCGGCACTGTCAGGTCGGCATCCGCACCGCGGCTGAAGCCCTTGTGGCTGGCCCAGTCGTAGCCCCACATCCCCTCGCTGCGCATGACGCTTTCGCCCTGGACCATGATGTCGTCGCCGGACTCTGCGTCGAAGTCGTTCTCGTTCTGGCCGGCGAACATCACGTCGTGGCCGATGATCGAGGAGTTGAAGAACAGCTCCGAGTTGTCGCCGGCGATCACGTCGAAGCCGTTGCCGCCCTCGATCCAGTCGTCGCCCTCGTTGCCGAGGAGGAAGTCGCCGCCCTCGCCGCCGAGGATGAAGTCGCTCTCAGTGCCGCCGAAGGCCTCCTTGCCGTCGGGGCCGGTGATGATCGCGTCCTGGCCCTGGTTGCCGAAGATCAGCGCCAGGCCATGGCCGCCATGGATGACGTCGTTGCCTTCCTCACCATGCAGCATGTCCACTTCGCCGATCGGCGTCGCGTTGTTGGTGATGATGTCGTCGCCCTTGCCGCCATGGACCTTGTCCACGCCGTCGCCCGCCTCGAGCCGGTCATTGCCGTCGAAGCCCCAGAGCGCGTCGTCGCCGCCGCCGGAGATAATGGTGTCGTTGCCGTCCGTGCCGCCGACGACGATGTGGTCGGCGCCATTGTAGCGGATGAAGTTCGTGTCGCGCTCGACACCGCCGACGCCCATGGCGGCGAGGGTCGGATCATCGACCAGCGGCTCGGGCGTGCCGAACACGGCCTGCTTGGCCGGGTCGACGTAGAAGGTGTGGTCGGGCGTGGAGAAGATGTCGCCCGGCAGCGCGTAGTCCTGATCGCCCAGGGTGGTGTTGTTCATCACCATCTTGGCGAGCGAGTTGTTCTCCAGCTCGTTCAGCAGGTTCAGGCCCTGAACGCGGGAGAGGTAGTAGAAGCGGTCGCCGTTCTGCAGGTTTTCCAGCTGCAGCTCGAAGATGAAGGAGAAGGTCGAGCCGAGCATGCCGCCGAAGGGCATCTTCTTCTCGGCCAGGCCGCCGACCCAGAGGTCGACGTCCTCGAGGCCGCCGAGGCTGCCGCCGGCATAGGCGCCCCGCGCGTTGAGGAAGTCGAGACGGTCGGCCGGCGCGCCATCGCCACCGAAGACCAGCTTCATCGCCGCCGCGCGCTTGCCGTCGACCGTCGTCTCGCCCGTGATGGTCTCATGCGTGCCATAGGCCGCGATGAAGTTCACGATGGAAGCGGGGTTCCTCATGTTGACCGCGAAGTCGGACCAGCTCGTGTAGGCGTTGAGCTGGGTGTCGCCCTGCGCGATCTCCTGGAACTGGCGCCTCGCTTCATTGAAGGCCGGGATGCCCGCGTCGCGGCCGCGGGCGATGTTCAGCACCGCGAGGTCGAGCGGGATGCCGACCAGCTGGTTGCGGAGCACGTCCGTGACGAACTCGTCGATCTCGTTGCCGACCTGCGCCGTCATGCCGCGGACGACGGCCGCCGCCGCCTCCTCGTGGCTGACCGTACCGTTGCTGTCGAAGGCGATCGGGTTGAGGAAGGCCGTGAACAGGTCCATCGAGGTCTTCTGGCCGGTGGCACTCACCAGATCGACCGTCTCGTTCAGCATCGAGTGGCCGAAGCGGTACACCACATGGGCGAACTCGGCGAAGATCGCCGGGTCGATGTCCATCGAGGCGTTGAAGACAAAGGCGTCGACGTCCGGCTGCACCTTGCGGGCGAATTCCTCGAAGACGAGGTGCTGGTACTGCATCTCGTTCGTGAAGCGCGCCGCCTGGAACAGGCGCTCACCATCCCAGTTCAGCGTGCCGGCCAACGCCTCGAGCGCGGCGGTGTCGGTCGCCGCGGGCAGGACGGTGTCGGCCGGCAGGTCGCTCAGCAGCCAGTCGTTCAGGAAGGCGATGTCGCCCGATTCCAGCGCACGCAGCTTCACCTGCTCGACCAGGTGGTTGTGCTCGGAATGGAACACATGGTGCACGGCGGTCAGGCCGATATTCTCGTTCCCGCGCCCGTCGCCGGTGATGAAGTGGGCGTCCAGCAGTTCGTTGTCGTATTCGAGGTTCTGGCCGCGCTGGTCCTTCAGCGTGATCCGGTTGCCCGCGATGTCGTCGGCATCGGCGGCCAGCGCGCCGCCGATGATCACCGGCACGGCGTCATGCGCGATGTCGTCGAGGAAGGCGTTGGCGATGCGCGCGGCGCCCGAGATGTCGAGCGGCGCGCCCGGGGCGCCGGAACGCAGTTCCTCAACGAAGTTGCGCGAGCCGGCCGGCGTCTCCACGAGGATGACGACCTGCGGCATCCCGTTCGCGCCCGGCACGAAGTTGCCGTACTGGTCGGTCTTCACCAGCGGGACGCTGCCGACGAAGTCATCCGTCAGGTTGATGCCCAGCACCTCGCGCGCCTGGGCCTTGATGTCACCCCAGGTCGCCAGGCCGCCTTTGGCGCCTTCCAGCAGCTTGCCCGTGGCGACCGGCTTGCCGTCCACCGACACGTATTCGCGCAGGAAGAACTGGTGCGAGGCGTGGGAGGTGTAGGTCTGGTTCTGGTCGACGAAGGGCGTCGTGAGGTTGTTCGGCTCGGTCTGGTCGATGCGCGTCATCGCCATGAAGTTCGTGGCCGCGCCCTCGACATAGAGCGGATCATCCTTCTGGAGCGGGATGTAGACAGTGCCGCTCTCGCTGTTCTTCTTCACCAGGTCGAGGCCGTGGTCGAAGAACTGGCCGAACAGGGTGAACCAGGAGTTGTAGGGGGCGGACAGGCCCTCGTCCGGCGCGACGTTCGGCAGGTAGACGGTGTGGGCGTTCTGGCCGGAATTGACCGTCGTGTTCACGACGACGCCGTAGCTCTCGAGGACAGTCTTGCGGTCCTTGATCTCGCCCGTGCCGTCGGGGTCCACCATCGGCGCCGCCATCACGGCGGCCAGCGCGTCCGTCAGCGCCTGGCCGGTCAGGCCGGCATGCGCGAGGCCGGCGGAGACCGCGGCCGGGTTCTCGATGGTCTGGTCGATGACCAGGTTGCTGATGATGCGCGGGTCGGCATCGACGACCGTGTCGCGCGGGCTCGGATTGGAATTGGGGTCGTAGTTGCCGTTGTTCAGCGTGACCGCGCCAGGCGTGCCAGCACCGAAGGTGATCGAATCGCCGTCCAGATCGTTCCTGTACTGCGTCGTCAGTACGTTAATGAATGGCTGGTTTGACGCGCCCCAGAGTTCCCGGCCCGGGTTCAAGTTGTTGTAGGACCCGTCGACAGTACGGAGGCCATAGGGCAGCAAAGTGTTGCTGATGGCGAGCGCACCAGGGTCGGTTGCGCCAACAACATTGCCAGCCGCATCGACGCGAATGTCTGTCAGAGCCGTTCCCGCGGCATGTGCCTCGGCAATCTTGATCTGACGAAGGATGAATTCGAGATCGTGTTTGACGAGCGTGACCATGTAACGTCTCCAAGGCCGACAAAGTCACACGCACCAGTTGTAGAAAAATTCCATGAGCACAACCGCTCGGAACTTTCATACTGGAACAGATGACACGCAGCGATACGGCACTTCTCGCTTCCGTGTTCGAGAGTTCAGAAAAAACTCACAATTGGGACAACCAACCTCGGGTTGTTACCCGGACAATCTGCAATTGCATCGCGAATTTTCAGGATTTTCTGAAAAGTTGAGATCACTCAAAATTGGGTGATTTCAGGGGGTTCTGGGTGGGTTAAATCCCGCGGCCTGGGTGAAAAGGCGTTAACAGAACCCTAATATTAATTTTCGTTCACTCGAATTTGCCGCTCGCCCGGCCCCACCCATCCGCTCCGCAACGCGCGCCGCTGGCGCGCGGATCATCGCGCGCACAACGAATCGCGTGCGTATGCGCGCCTGACGCAGCGCGCCCTCGCGTTTCGGAACTTTCACAATCCAGACAGGCTTGCGCCGCGTGGTGCCGTCAGAGCGCCTTGCGGAACCACACCCGCGCATGGCCGGCAGGCATGCCCTCGAGCCGGCCGAACTCGGCATATCCGTTCTTCTGCCAGAAGCCCGGCGCCTGGAAGGAGAAGGTGTCGGTATAGGCGTTGGTGCAACCGCGCTCCCGCGCGATCGCCTCGGCCCGCGCCAGCAGCTCCGCGCCGACCCCCTGGCCGCGCAGGTCAGGGTTGAGCCACAGCCAGTCGACGAACAGCCACCCCCAGAAGGTCAGCCCGAGCAGCCCGCCGAGCGTCTTGCCCTCGGCATCCTGCACCAGCAGCGTCACCGGCTCCCGGTCATAGGGGCCGCCCATCGCTTGGTTGAAGTCGTGCAATCCGCGCTGGATCGCACCGACGGCCTCGAATTCCGGAGCGGCGTCCTCGACGATCTCGACCCCGCTCGCGCGCATGCGGCTCATCCGCCGAACCGCCCCCAGCCGGCAACCGCGACCGTCAGCAGCCCGAGCCCGAGGTTCAGCGTCACGCCGAGCCGGATCCGGTCGAGCGCCGCCGCCGCCGCGGGCCGGTCCCCCGCCGCCAGTGCCGCGCGCATCCCGCGCCAGGGGCCAAGGAAGACCGCGAGGAACACGCCGGTCATGACCAGCCCCGTCAGGTGCATCACATGCACGTGCCACACGCTCGCGCCGAAGCCCCAGTACCACCCGCCGAGCAGCGCCCAGCCGGTGAGCAGCACGATCGGTACAACATGCCATAGAACGAGAAAGAAGCGCCGGAACACGCCCTGCATCAGGGCGAGCCGCTGCGGCGCCTCCAGCGCCTCATGCGCCGCGGGGCGCAGGACGATGATCGCGAACGCCATGCCGCCCACCCAAAGGACGGCGGCGATGAGATGGAGCACATAGATCAGGCTGGCCATGTCGCAGCCCTAGGCGCCCCGCAGCGCGGCGGCAAGGGCGCGGATCTCCTCCGCTGCGACGCCCTTGGGGGCCGCCTCCACTGCGCCGAGCCCGGCCATGAAGGCCTGGGCAAAGGCGGTGCGGTTGCCGATCGCGGCCGGCAACAGAGGCAGCCCGCGTTCCGCGATCGCGGCGCGGACCTGGTCGAGCAGCCGCCCCGAGGCCGGCGCGCGGTTCAGCACGAGCATCACCTGCCGCCCCTCCTTCTTGGCAAGGTCGAGTGTCGCATCCATCGACCAGAGGTCGGCCGCGGAGGGTTGCAGCGGCACCAGCACCAGGTCCGCGCTGCGCACCGCGACGCGCGCATCCGTGTCGTCATGCGGCGCGGTGTCCACAAGGACCACGTCGCTCTCCCGCCGCAGCCGGTCGAGGATGCCGGGCACGCGCCAGCCGGACGGGGCCTCGAAATGCAGAGGGCGGGCCTTCCGCGCGCGGCCGCGCAACTCGTCCCAGCGCGCCAGGCTGCGCTGCGGATCGATGTCGAGCAGCGCGACGCGCTGCCCCGCTTCCGCATAGGCGGCCGCAAGGTTCGCGGCGATGGTGGATTTTCCCGCGCCGCCCTTGCGCTGCGCGACGGCGATGACGAAGGCCATGCGCGACTCCGGTTGTGGCGAAGCAGCATAGCAGGAGAGGGCAGGGGCAATGCCCCCGCCGCGCGCCGAACGCCCGCCATGCCGGGGCAGGCTTCAGTTCAGGAACGGGTTTCCCCCGCGCGGCCCCTGCTGCCGCGGCCCGTAATGCGCCGCGAGGTAATCCACGATGGCCTGGCGAAACTCGCCTTCGATCGGGTTCATGCCGTGCTTTTCCGCCATCCAGTCCATCAGCTCGTCCCAGCGGTCGCGGCTGAAGGCGGACCGGCGGATCAGCGCCGTGTTGTGGCAGACGGTGCAGTAGGCGAAGGTCTCGGCGCGGCCCTCGCCCTCGGCGAGCACCGTCTCCTCCTCGACACGCTCGGCCATCGCCGCCGCCGCCTCGGCCTGGCGCCGGGCGAGGTCGGCATCCTGGGCAAAGGCGACGGAGCCGGCCACGAGCAGGCCGGCCCCCAGCATCGCAAGGCCGCGCATCAGCCGACCAGGATGGCCGCGCGGCTGATCGGGTTCGCCCCGTAGCCCTGCGGGTTCCAGTTCGCCGCGGCATGCGGTTGCATCCGCCCCTGGCTGTCGGTCGCGCGATACCAGATCTCGAAATAGCCGTCCGAGGGTAGGGCGATCCGCCCGCTCCAGCGCTGCCAGGAATGCCGGTTGGGCGGGGCGGCCACGGCCATCATCTGCCAGGTCGCGCCGAAATCGGTCGAGACATGCACCGCGCCGACGGCCAGGTCGCCCGCCCAGGCCTGGCCGCGGATGTCGAGGCTCCGCGTCCCGGCGGGCAGGCGCGTCCCATGCGCGTGGCTGGTCAGGACCGAGCGGACCGGCATGCTCGTCATGTCGACGAAATCCGCGCCGTTGTTGCGGCTGCCCGGCACGATCGGCCGGACGGGCACGCGGTAGGATGTGCCGCCCATGCCGCGCCCCGTGTGCGGCGTGGCCTTCACCTCGATCCGCGTGAACCATTTCTGGCTTAGCGAGCCCGGCCAGCCCGGCACCAGCAGGCGGACAGGCGCGCCGTGCATCTGCGGGATTGGCTGCCCGTTCATGCCGATGGCGATCAGCGTGTCCTCGTCCATCGCCTTCTCGATCGGCATGCCGCGGCTGATCGCGGGGCCCTGGGCCGAGAGGTGGCTGTCGGCGCCATGATGGCCGGTGAATTTCGCGCTTTCCTTCATGCCGGCGGCACGCAGCACGTCGCGCAGGCGCACGCCCGTCCATTCGGCGTTGGACACGGCGCCGTTGCCCCACTGGTTCCCGGCCGCCTGGGGCGTGAAGCCGGACCGGCCATTGCCGCCGCATTCCATCTGCAGCCGCCGAGTTACCAGTTCGAAGCGCTGCTCGAGGTCGCCGAGCGTGATCTCGAGCGGGCTGTTCACCTCCCCGTCGATCGTGATCTTCCACGCGCGCGGATCGGCGGCGGGCTCGGGCACCGAGCCGTTGTTGCGGATGAAGAAGTTCGCCGCCGGCGTGACGTCGTCATCGAGCAGGTGCTCGGGCGTCTCAGCGTTGAGCGGACGCTCGCCCTGCAGGATCAGCCGCGCCTTGCCCTCCATCTGGAGGAATTGCGGCCCGGCCGCGCCCTGCGCGAGCGCGGCCGGCACGAAGCCTGCCGGCGCGTGCCGCGCGAAAGGGATGGCCGCGCCGACGGCCGCGCCCATGGCGGCGAGCGCCGCCCCCTTCAG
>NZ_JACADQ010000079.1 GCF_016106015.1 Neoroseomonas rubea | reverse complement strand
ATCGCGGAGGGCATCCGGACCGCCGCGGGCGCGCCCGGCCTTGGCGAGCGGCTCGCCGCGGCGGGCCTCGTCCTGCCCCCGATCGACAGCCCCGCCGAGACGGCCGCGCGGATCGCCGCCGACGCGCCGCGCTGGCGGGAGATGGTGGAGGTTTCAGGCGCCCGCATCGAGTAGGCCCCGAAGAGGTTGGACTTCCCGCGCTTCTGCCCTATCTCCCCCGGCAGACGGCCTCGCGCCACCCTGCGCAGGCCCTTGCCCGGATTCCCATGACCGACACGCCGCTCGACCGCATCCGCAACTTTTCTATCATCGCCCATATCGACCATGGCAAGTCGACGCTTGCCGACCGCCTGATCCAGGCGACCGGTGCGCTGACCGCGCGCGAGATGAAGGAACAGGTGCTCGACAACATGGAGATCGAGCGCGAGCGGGGCATCACCATCAAGGCGCAGACGGTGCGGCTGACCTATCCGGCGAAGGATGGGAAGACCTACATCCTGAACCTGATGGACACGCCGGGGCATGTCGACTTCGCCTACGAGGTCTCGCGCTCGCTGGCGGCGTGCGAGGGATCGCTGCTGGTGGTCGACGCCTCCCAGGGCGTCGAGGCGCAGACGCTCGCGAATGTCTACCAGGCGATCGACGCGGGTCACGAGATCGTGCCGGTGCTCAACAAGATCGACCTGCCGGCGGCCGAGCCCGCGCGCGTGAAGCAGCAGATCGAGGACGTGATCGGGCTGGACACGTCCGATGCCGTCGAGATCAGCGCCAAGACCGGGCTGAACATCGAGGGCGTGCTCGAGGCGATCGTCACGCGCCTGCCGCCGCCGACCGGCGACGCGAACGCCACCACCACCGCGTTGCTGGTGGACAGCTGGTACGACGCCTACCTCGGCGTGATCATCCTGGTGCGGGTGAAGGACGGGCACCTGCGCAAGGGCCAGCGCATCCGCATGATGTCGTCGGGGTCGGTGCACACCATCGAGCAGGTCGGCGTCTTCGCGCCGAAGCTGACGCCGACCGACAGCCTGGGGCCGGGCGAGATGGGCTATCTGACCGCGGCCATCAAGACGGTCGCGGACACCAATGTGGGCGACACCATCACCGACGACCGCAATCCCGCGACCGAGGCGCTGCCCGGCTTCAAGCCCTCCATCCCCGTGGTGTGGTGCGGGCTGTTCCCGGTCGATGCCGACGACTTCGAGAAGCTGCGCGAATCACTCGGCAAGCTGCGGCTGAACGACGCGTCCTTCCACTTCGAGACCGAGACCTCGGCCGCGCTGGGCTTCGGCTTCCGCTGCGGCTTCCTCGGGCTGCTGCACCTCGAGATCATTCAGGAGCGCCTCTCGCGCGAATTCGACCTGGACCTGATCGCGACGGCGCCCTCGGTCGTCTACAAGATCCACAAGACCAACGGCGAATCCTTCGAGCTGCATAACCCGGCCGACTTCCCGGATGGCAGCGTGATCGACCACATCGAGGAGCCGTGGATCAAGGCCACGATCATGCTGCCGGACGACTACCTCGGCCCGGTGCTGACGCTGTGCAACGACCGTCGCGGGCAGCAGGTGGAGCTCACCTATGTCGGGTCGCGCGCGATGCTGGTGTACCGGCTGCCGCTGAATGAGGTGGTGTTCGACTTCTACGACCGGCTGAAGTCGGTCTCGCGCGGCTACGCGTCCTTCGACTACCAGATGGATGGCTACGAAGAAGGCGACCTGGTGCGCATCTCCATCCTGGTGAATGCCGAGCCGGTCGATGCGCTGTCCTTCATGGCCCATCGCGGCCAGGCCGAACGGCGCGGCCGGCAGATCTGCGAGAAGCTGAAGGACCTGATCCCCCGCCAGCTCTTCAAGATCCCGATCCAGGCGGCGATCGGCGGGCGCGTCATCGCGCGCGAGACCATCTCCGCCCTGTCGAAGGACGTCACCGCGAAGTGCTACGGCGGCGACATCTCCCGCAAGCGGAAGCTTCTGGAAAAGCAGAAGGAAGGCAAGAAGCGCATGCGGCAGTTCGGCAAGGTCGAGATCCCGCAGAGCGCCTTCATCGCCGCGCTGAAGATGGACGCCTGATCCTTATTGTTTCGCGCGCGCGTAGACACGGTGCTCGCAATATGCAGGCGATGCATGCCGTAACGCGTCAGTTACTTGGGGTGCATCGACCACTTCGGCCTTGACTTGAATTGGGATCGGACTGATCTGCCCGCCGAGTTTGGCCGGACGGTCGGCCGATAACGTTCAGGAGGACGCCCATGTCTCGTCTTTCGCGCCGGAGCTTCGCGGCGTCCGTCGCCGCCGCGGCCATGGCCCGCCCGGCGCTTGGCCAGGGGGCCTATCCGACGCGGCCCGTCACCATGGTCATCCCCTTCGCCGCGGGTGGCCCGACGGACACGGTCGGCCGGCTGATCGCCCAGGCGATGAGCGCGGATCTCGGCCAGCCCGTGGTGGTCGAGAATGTCGGCGGCGCGGGCGGCACGCTCGGCGCTCAGCGCGTCGCGAATGCGCGGCCGGACGGCTACAGCATCCTGCTGCACCATATCGGCATGGCGACGATCCCGACGCTCTATCGCCGCCTGTCCTACGACGCGATCAACGGCTTCGAGACGCTCGGCCTGGTGACCGAGGTGCCGATGACGCTGGTCGCGCGCCGGAACATCGAGGCGACCAACCTGCAGGAACTGGTCGCGCTGATCCGCCAGCGGGGCGAGGCGCTGAACTACGCCAATGCCGGCATCGGCGCGGCGAGCCACCTGTGCGGGCTGCTGCTGATGAAGGCGGTCGACACGCGCATGACGACCGTGCCCTATCGCGGCACCGGTCCCGCGATGAACGACCTGGTGGCCGGCACGGTCGACCTGATGTGCGACCAGACGACGAACACGACCGAGCAGATCCGCGCCGGCACGATCCGCGGCTTCGCGGTGACGACGCCCGAGCGCGTGTCCGCGCTGCCCGACATGCCGACGGCGGCGCAGGGCGGGCTGCCGGGCTTCGAGGTCAGCGTCTGGCACGGCCTGTATGCCCCCCGCGGCACGCCGGCGCCGATCACGGAGCGCCTGAACCGCGCCCTGGTGGCGGCGCTGCAGGATGCGACGATTGCCAGGCGCTTCGCCGACCTGGGCACCGCGCCGGTGCCGGTGGCGCGGGCCACGCCGCAGCTTCATCGCGACTTCTGGCAGGCGGACATCGCCAAGTGGCGGCCGCTGATCCAGGCCGCGGGGCAGTTCGCCGACTGAGTGAAAATGGGCGCGGCCGCGGGTTGCGCGGCGGCCGCGCCCTGACTATGGTCCGCGCCCTCCGGATGGGTGGCCGAGCGGTCGAAGGCGCGCGCCTGGAAAGTGCGTATACGTCAAAAGCGTATCGTGGGTTCGAATCCCACCCCATCCGCCAGTTCCCGTGTGCGTCTAGCTCTCCGCCAGACTCACCGCCGCTCTGTCCGACATGTTTTCTGGGATTTTCGGGACAGACCAACTGACCTGCCCAGCCCGCCATGACCCGAAACTCGCTCTCCGGGGGCCATTTCTCTCCGGGCCTCCTGATTTGGCTGATGTAGTACGGAACACGGAAACCTAGGTCAAAAGCCGCGTTCACCGTGGTCGGCACTCGTGTCTGTTCGAACCCCACATGCCCGGAATCCGGACTTCGAGACTGAATACTTCGGTATGCCTGGAGCGCCCCCCACTTCCAGCGGACAGCCGGCATAGTCCCGACAGCCGAGGTTCAAGCCACGCGCCCGCCTGTTTTGAAGCCCATCGTGCGCGTTGAGATCATCACCGGCATTCACCACCGCCAGCGCTACACCGCCGAGGAGAAGGCCTGGCTGGTCGAGCAGACCATGCAGCCCGGCATGACGGTCTCCGCCTTCGCGCGGCCGAATGGCGCGCTCGCGGCGCGCCGCCTTCCTTGGCCCTCCTCCACCACCAGCGGGGACGCGGCCATTGGCGATGCTGAAGGGGGGCGATGACCCGGTCAGTCCAGACGGAAAGGGCCTCCACCGTCCGCGATCTGCGGCCTGAACGCCGGCAACCAGTGGCGTAGCGCCTGATCTTGCCATGCACTACGAATGAGCCTGGAAAACCTGATCGGGACAGGATGCTCGGTATGCCCGACCCCTTGCTGAGCCCGGGGGAGCCGTCCGTGAGCGTGGACGCCTTTCATTTCCAGGACTGCATCCTGCGTCCGTCGCTACGACAGGTGCTACGCGACGGCGCGCCGCTGGCGCTGGGTGCACGGGCCTTCGACCTGCTGCTGCATCTGGTTGCCAATGCTGGCCGCATCCTTGGCCGGGACGAGGTCATGCTCGCGGTCTGGGGCGATGCGATCGTCGGCGAAAACAACCTGAACGTGCAGGTCGCTACGCTGCGCCACCTGCTCGGGCGCGATGCCGTGCTCACCATCCCCGGCCGCGGCCTTCGGTTCGGCCACGCGGTGAGGGCCGTCGCCGCGATCGAGGCGGAGCCGGAGCCTCCGGACAGACCCTCGGTGGTGGTCCTGCCATTCACCGATCTCGGCGCCGAAGCCGCATGGGGATGGCTCGCGGATTGCGTCGTCGAGGACATCACGACGGAGTTGTCGCGCTTCCGCGACCTTTTCGTCGTGGCACGCAACTCCGCCTTCGCCTGGCGGGATCAGGCGAGGGACGTCCGCGGCGTGGCTCGCGCGCTGGGCGTGCGCTATGTCGTGGAGGGCAGCGTGCGCGTTGTCGCCGGGCGTGTGCGCGCGACGGCGCAGCTGATTGACGCCACCTCGGGCGGCCATGTCTGGGCGGAGAATTTCGACGCTGAACTCGACGACCCCTTCGCCGCGCAGGCGCGCATCGCCGCGGGGGTCGTCGCCGCGCTGGCGCCGCAGATCGACGGCGCCGAAGCGTTCCGGATACGCCGCACGCCACCGTCGAACCTCGGCGTCTTCGGCCTCGCGCAGGCGGCATGGTCGGTCATGTCGGCCGGCGAGATGGCATTCGACACCGCGCCGCGCGACCGGGCGGCGGCGTTGGCGCGAGAGGCGCTGGCGGCAGACCCCTGCTGCGGCCTCGCGCATCGGGTGCTCGCCGCCGTCGCGTGGTGGCACGCCTATCACGGCACGACCGACGACTTCGTCGCCACCGTCGCCGCGGGACGCGACGCGGCGGATGCGGCGATCGGGCTGGACGCGCAGGACCATCACGCGTGGCGGCAGAAGGGGCTGCTGGCCTTCATGGCGCAGGATCACGCCGCGGGGTTGTCCGCGTTGCGCCGCGCCCATGACCTGAACCCCAACTGCGCGGTGACGCTGGCCTGGCTCAGCCTGAACGAGGCGTTGCATGGCGAGAGCGAGCGCGGCGTGCCGCTCGCCGAAGCGGCCCTGCGCCGCAGCCCGCGCGACCCCGGGCGCGGCGAAATGCTCTGCGCGCTGGGCTTCGCGCAGTTCGCCGCGCGTAACTATCCCGGCGCGGATGCGTCCGCGCAGGCCGCGCTGCTCGGCATGGCCAACGCCGCGCCACCGCTGGTGCTGGGCACCATCGCGCAGGTCGGCGCCGGTGACCTGGCCAGGGCCGCCGCGACCTTCGCGACGCTGCAACAGACCGCGCCAGCGCTGGCCGCCCAGCGCCTGGCGGGCCGATGGCTGTCCACCAACCCGGACTACCAAGCGCGCGCGCATACCTTCCTCCGCGTGGCTGCAGGACTGGCAACGCCGGCGGATGCGGACGCGCTGCGGTAGGCGGCGATTTAGCCTCCTTTAGCGCGTCGTGTTCCGGCCGCCGCCGGTATGCGGCGAGGCTCGCCCCGTTGAGGGGCGAATCCACGATGGGAACTTCCGGAACGAATGGGAGGCTCTGGGGCGCGCGGGCGCGCGACTGGGCCGAGGTGCAGGAAGGCCAGTGCGCGGCCGCTTTCCAGGCTGTGCTGGACCATGCCGGCGCCGGGCCGGGCACGCGCCACCTGGATGTCGGCTGCGGCGCGGGCATGGCCGCCGCGCTATCCGCCGGGCGCGGCGCCGCCGTCAGCGGGCTCGACGCCGCCGAGGCGCTGCTGGAGATCGCCCGGGAACGCACACCCGGCGGCGACTTCCGCCTGGGGGACGTCGAGGCGCTGCCCTTCGAGGACGATGCCTTCGACGTGGACACGCATTGGTCCTATCCCGACGAGGCAACCGCGCTGCGCGGGCTGGGCTCGGCCGGCGTCGCCGTGCGGGCGATCGAACATGCCGGCGCCGAAGCCTTCGTCGCCGCCCATCGCGCTGCGCTCGCGCCCTTCCGTCAGCCGGATGGCGGCTTCCGCATCGGCGCGCGGTTCCGCTGCCTGGTCGCCGCGCCATGACGCAGTTCGCCGCGACCGTCATCGGCGCCGGCTCGGTCGGCCTCGGCATCGCGGCCTCGCTTGCCGTCGCGGGGCAGCGCGTGACGCTGCTCGCGCGCGAAGGCGCGGTCGCGGGGCTGCGCGAGGCGGCGATCACCGTGGGGGGGCTGCACGGCGCGCACACCCTGCCGTCCGGGACCATCGCGATCGAGGACGCGGCCCGCCCGTCGAAGGCCGCGCGCGGCTGCGACATGCTGGTCGTCACCACCAAGGCCTACGACATCGCAGCGGCGCTCGCCCCCTTCGCGTGCAGAACCCCGGCGCCCGCCGCGGTGCTGTCGCTGAACAACGGGATCGGCGCGTCAGAGGCGATCCGTGCCGCACTCGGACCCGATATCCCCGTCTATGCCTCGGCGATGATGATCGGGCTCGAGCGGCAGGGCCTCGCGCATGTCGAGAGCAAGGCGGCGGCGAGCCCGATCAACACCGGCCCGCTGCTGGGCGATGGGATTGCGCCGCTGGAGCGTTTCGTCGCCGCGGCGCAGGCGGGCTTTCTGCCGATCCGTGTGGATCCGGCGATGCGCGACACGATCCTGTTCAAGCTGCTGTTCAACACCTGCATGAATCCGACCGGCGCGCTGACCAGCCTGACCTATGGCGAGCTGGTGACCCACCCCGCCACGCGCGGGCTGATCGAGCGCCTGGCCGAGGAGACGCTGGCGGTACTCGCCGCGGAGTACGACTACCGCCCGGCGGACTCCGGCGTGGCGTATGCGCGGGACAGGCTGACGCCGATCGTCCTGCCGCGCAGCGCCGGGCACCGCTCCTCCATGCTACAGGACATCGCGGCGGGGCGGCGCACGGAGATCGACAGCCTCAACGGCGCGATCGCCCGGCTCGGTCGGAAGAACGGCATTGCTACGCCCACCCATGATGCGCTCATCGATCTGGTCGGCGCGCACAGGCCCATCGCGGAGACACCGGCATGACCCTGCCCGCTTTCTTCGACGTGTTCCCCGCGCTCGACCTGCCCTTTCCCGAGAGCGTCGTCAGCACGCATGCCGTGCGATCGGACGCAGGTCTCGTTGCCTTCTTCCGCGTCCACGAGGACGTAAGCCTCCCGCCGCATTCCCACGGACCCCAATGGGGCACGGTGCTGGCGGGCGAGGTCGCGCTGACCATAGCGGGCGAGACCCATCGCTACGGGCCGGGCCAGAGCTACGACATTCCAGCCGGCGTCGTACACGGCGTATCGATCATGGCAGGCACGGTTGCCATCGACGTTTTCGCCGAGGCCGACCGCTATCCGCTGAAGCCGCGCTGATCGCGCGCCAACTGGTCATGATCCGCCAACCTCCGACACGGATCTCCATCCCGCATGCGCCCGCCCGCGCGACCCGCCGGGGACCGTTGATGAACACGCGTCGCCTTCTGCACATTCTGCCCGTCCTGGCGCTCGCCGGCCTCGGTGGCCCGGGCGCCGCAGCCCAATCCGTGACGCTTACGGCAAGCCATCCCAACGTCGTGTCGTTCTGGAACGACGTCGCCAACCGCACGGTCCTGGCGCAAATCCCAACGGCCACGACGCCGGAGGAGCAGCGTCCGTCCTTCGTGCACGACCCCGCCACGGTGCACCTCGCCATCTATGATGCCGTCGTGGCCATCGAGGGCCGGTACCGGCCCTACGCGGTGCGCCCGATCGCGCCAGCCGCCGGCGCCTCGACCGAGGCCGCCATCGGCGCGGCCGCCCATGGCGTGCTGCGGGCGCTGTTCCCCAACCGCGGCGAAGTCTACCTGCCGGCCTACGACCAGCGCATGGCCACGATTCCGGATGGAGCAGCCAAGGCGATGGGCGTGGCGCTCGGCGCCGAGGTCGCGGCCGGCATCGTGCGGCTGCGCACCAATGACGGGCGCACCGTGGCGCTGCAGCCCTACGCGTCCGGCACTGCGCCCGGCCAGTTCCGCGCCGCCAATCCGAACCCGATCTTCCGCCATTTCCCCGCGATCCGGCCCTTCGCGGTGAACAGCCTCGACCAGTTCCGCGCGCCTCCGCCGCCGGCGCTGGCCAGCGCGGCCTATGCTGTCGCCTTCAACGAGGTGCGCGTCCTGGGCGGTGCGGTCAGCACGACGCGCACGGCCGAGCAGCTCGAGATCGCGCGTTTCCATACCGAACCGCCGCCCAGCTTCGTCACGCGCAACTTCAGCCGGCTTGCCGCCAGCACGCCGGACGTGGCGGAGGCCGCGCGGCTGATGGCGATGGTCACCGTCTCCTTCGCCGATGCGGTGGGCACCTGCTTCGAGACCAAGTACGACTACGCGACGTGGCGCCCGCAGACCGCCATCCCGATGGCCGCCGACGACGGCAACGACGCGACGCAGGCGGATATGGCCTGGGCGCCGGCACTGCCCACGCCGAACCATCCCGAATATCCGGCGGCTCATTCCTGCACCTCCGGCGCGCTCGGCCAGGCGCTGCGGCATGCCCTTGGAACGCCCGACGTGACCTTCAGCCTGGACAGCAGGATCACCGGCACGACACGCAGCTACGCCGGCGCCGATGCCTTCAACCAGGAGAACAGGATGGCCCGCATCGCCGGCGGAATGCATTTCCAGTTCTCGGCCATCGCCGGCGAGGAGATCGGCCAGCGCGTCGCCGACTGGGTCGCGACGCATCATTTCGGTCGCCAGTGACGAGAAGCCCAATCAGCGCAAGGACGCCCGACATGAACCGACGCGGCCTCATCGCCACCACCGGATCCCTCGCCCTGGCGGGCCATGCCGCCGCGCAGCCGGCCTGGCCCGACCGTGCCGTGACCATCGTCGTTCCCTTCGGCGCTGGCACGGCACCGGACCTGATGGCGCGCCTCGCCGCACCGAGGCTGAGCGCGCGCTGGGGCCAGCCGGTGGTTGTGCAGAACGTGGTTGGCGCGGCGGGCGTGGTCGGCGTGGAGCGCGTCGCGCGCGCCGCGCCCGACGGCCACACCCTGGTGCTGCCAGGCGATGCCGCCATCGTGGTGCGCATCAGCATGACCCCGCGCCCGCCCTATGATCCGCAGCGCGACCTCGCCCCCATCATGCTGGTCGGACGCACGACGAACGTGCTGGTGGTGGCGAGCCAGACGCCGTATCGCAGCCTCGCCGACATCGTCGCGGCGGCGCGGGCGCAGCCGGGCACCATCACCTTTGGTCATGCGGGCACTGGCACCTCGCAGCACATTGGTGGCGAGATGCTGGCCCAGATGGCCGGCGTGCGGCTGACTGGCGTCGCGTACAACGATCTCGGCGCGATGGCGATCGACGTGCAGTCCGGGCGCGTCACCATGTCCCTGATGGGCAGCGTCAACGCGCTGCCGCGGGTGCGCGACGGGTCGCTGCGGGCGCTCGGCGTGTCCACCCCTGCGCGCTTTGCGGCGCTGCCGGAGGTGCCGAGCATCGCCGAGCAGGGTCTGCCCGGCTTCGACGCCTCGGCCTGGTTCGGGCTCTATGCGCCGGCCGGAACGCCAGCGGCGATCGTGGCGCGCATCAACCGCGACATGCGGGCGGCGCTGGAACAGCCGGAGGCGCGCAGCCGCTTCGACACCCTCGGCGTCGACCTCGTCGCCGGCACGCCGGAGGAGCTGGCCCGGACCATCGCGACCGAGATCCCGCGCATGCGCGCGGTGCTGCGCGCGGCCGGTGTCGAGGGTGCATGAGCCGCGCGCGCGACCATGACGGGCTGCGCATCTTCGTCCCCGTGGCGATCCACGCGCTTTTTGTGCGTCTCGCGCCTCGGCTCGAGGCGGCGGCCGGGCGTGCGCTGGCGCCAACCATCGACCTCAATCCTGCGATCGCGCAGCGCATCCTGGCGGGCGAGCCCTACGACATCGCGCTCACCAATCCACACCATGTGGCGGATCTGGTCGCTGCGGGTATCGTCGATGGTGCGACCCACCGACCGTTCGGGCGCACTCGCCTTGCCATTGCCCGCAGGGCCCTGGGCGATGGATCGATCCTGACGGATGTATCGGACATCGCGGCCTTGCTGTTGGCGGCAGAGAGCATCGCCTACACCGGCGCGGGCACGAGCGGGCCGACCTTCCTCGCGGCCATGGCAAGGCTGGGCCTGTCGGACGCGGTGGCGCCGAAGGGGCGACCCATGGCCGGGGTCCGGCCGGTCGTCGCCGTCGCGGCAGGGGAGGCGGAACTGGCTGTCGGACCGCTCAGCGCCATCATCTCGAGCCCCGGGGTCGCGGTCGCGGCAATCTTTCCCGATGCCGTCGGCTCGAACATCGACATCTCCGCCTTCCTGCCACCGATGCACGCGGCGGGGGCCGCCGAGGCCCTCGATGTGCTGACCGATACGGCGCTCGATGCGCAGTTGGCATCCTTTGGCATTGAGCGCGCCGGGCCGTCGTGGGGGGTATAGATACGCGTCTGCGGCAATGATGACGAGCACCTGGCACTACCGGCCATTTCGCCCGGCCATTCGGCGGAGCCCGGGCAGCAGCCGCAGATCGAGCACCACCTTCGCCACCGCCGCCAGCACCAGGGCGGACAGTACAAGCTTCGACACGAGCTCCATCGTCCCATCGATCAGGATCGCGTGGACGACGCTACCCACGACAATCACCACCGCAAGGCTGATGTGACAGACGCGCCAGACAAACAGCCTCAGGCGCAGCCGCCCGCGCAGGGCCGCGAGGAGTGCCGTCGCGAACACCGCCCACATCGCGACAACGCCCCAGGCAGAAAATGGCGTCGGCGAGCTGAGAAGCAGCGCATCGACCACGTCCGGCGGGCTGGTCAGCCACAGGGCGGCAACGTGGACGACCACCGCGAATACGAGGCCGGTGCCCACCCACGCATGGAGCTGCCGCCCAAGCCGCATGCGCACGCCTGGCAAGTATCCCCCGGCAAGCAAGGGTTGGAGCAGGAGCAGTCCGAGGGCGACTACCCCGGCGAAGCCGGCTGCGACATAGATGGGCTCGCGCCATGCGAGCAGCGGGCTTGCCGCCGCAGCGACGATCGGCACGACCAGCGCGACGGCGACGGCTGCCCAGATCAGGACTGAACGCAAGGCCCCGTGCCGATCACGCCCGTCGCAGGACGAAGTCCACGTTCAGGCTCGTATCGCGGGCGCTCCGCATCACCGGCCGAAGGAACACCGTCTCGAACCCGTTCTCGTCGTGTGCGGCATCATAGGCGAGATGGCCATGTGCCTGGCCGAAGGCGGGCACGATCTGGGGCATTTCCAGCCTGAACACGCCATTCGCGTCCGTCAGCGTGGCCCCGTGGCTGTGCGGGTCGCGCTCGTGCCCTTCCGTTGTGTGCGCCCAGATCTGGATACGAACGCGCGGGAGTGGAGCGCCATCGCCGGCGCGTCGAACGGTGCCTGTCATCCAAAAGCCGCCACCACCGATGCGCTGCACGATGGGCGCGCCCGCCAGATAATTGTTGGCGCCGCCGCGCATCGTCGGCGTCGGGGCGAGGCCCTGCGCGCGCAGCGGCGTGACGAGCCCGGTTGCAGCCGTCGCGGCGACAGCCGTGAGGAGGGTACGGCGAGCCTTCCACGTATGCGACGTCATGACTTCACCTCTTGAGCATGGCGGGCGCCTTCGCGCGGCCCCGTTCAATGATACGGCACCTGCTGGCTGCGGTGCCCTCGCTGGCAGGCGAAGGATGTGGGAAGGCGTTGGAGTTGGTAAAGCGCCTCCCTCATATCCTGGACGCCGTTCGAAGGGCGCGAGGTGGATGACGACGCTTGGCGGCTTGTAGCGGCGAGGTTGTTGCAGCAGCCGGCGATGTCGGGTGTCCGGGGTACCCGACGTTGAGACCGTCTTCGCATTTGCGGACCGGCCAATCGGAGCGGGTCACGGAGGCAGCCGCCGCTGCCTTTGCCCTGCGATGGGAAGCGGCTCCATCAGCCCCCGGGTGCGTCATCCCCTCTGGCTGGCGCCCGTCCAGAACCAGTCCGAAAATGTCCGGCGCGTCCAGCGTCCGATAGGTCATTGCTGGCGAGGTAGTCGCACGATCATGCGAATTTCCGACGTCAGTTCCGCCATGGCGAGCCACGGGCGGAGATAGCATACGGCATTGAACACCCCCGCCTCGCCCGGCATCGCCTTCACCTCCAGGCGGCCTTGGTAGAGCGGATGGCGCGGGAGCGTGCCGCTGGGAGCGCCGGCCTGCGCGAGATTCGACAGCCAGCGTGCCATCCAGCGTTCGAGGTCGCCCGCCTCGGCATAAGCACCAATCCGATCGCGCGCCATGGCCTTGAGATAGTGCGCGATGCGTGCCGTCACCATCACATGCGGAAGCGTCGCGGCGATCGCGGCATTTTCGCTCGCTGCGTGACTGTCGTACTGCCGCGGCCGATGCAACGTCTGCATGCCAACGATGGTTACTGGCGCATTTGCCGTCCGGTGGACCACTGGCATGAAGCCGAAGCGGGCGAGCGGCGCCTCGGGTTGGCCAAGTGACGATGCCTCGACGCCAGGGATATCGGCGCAGAAGCCGTCCCGGCGGAACGCATCTACCATGTGCGCGGCAACCCAGAAGGGTCCGCGAACGGCTTCGATTTCCGGCGGCGTCGTCAGCACGAGGAAGCGCGACGCATCGGAATTGCGCAGGGCATGCCAAGCCGCATCCGCCGTGCCGGCATTCTCCCCGAGGCCCGCACGGCGACCCAGATCGCACAAAGACTCATCGGCGGCGGACACGAAGGGCAGGTGGGCCGGGGCAGCGATCGCGGCCATCCGCTCGAGCGCTTCGATGTCCTCGGTGGACGCTGTCCATACTTGGTCGCCGACGAGAACCGAGAGGGGCTCAGCACCCCGGCACTCGAATACGTCGTGGTGGATGCGCCCTTCCAGCCATCCCCGAGCCCCGTCGTCTGATCGACGCAGCGCGGCGACGAATTCGGCGCGCGACAACGGCAATATGCCGATCCGAACCGCCGGATCGGGGCCGGCCCGCGCCGCCAGCAGGTCAAGCCCGAACCAGGTCGCTTTCAGCCGCTGGAAACGCTCGTTCTGCCGGATGGCTTCAACGTGTTCGTCGGTCGGCGTCACACCCGCCGACGCGAATTGGCTGGCTAGTCCAGCCGTTGCGAAATCATCCAGGCTTCTGAAGGTCAGGGTGATGGAAGCGCCTGCATGCTGGCCGCTGAATTCATGGCGATAGCCCGGTTGCAACTGCGCCATGGCGCCCGCGATTCCGTCCTCGGCGAGCGGTAGGAAGTGTCTCTCGACCGGCGGCGGCAGGGAAACACCAGCGTCTCCCGCCAAGTCTGCAATCACGCCAACTCGGAACGGGAGTTCGCGATCGCGTTCGGCGCCTTCTGCCTCGAAGGGGTAGGTCATGGCGAAGCGTGGCGAAAGGGCGATCGGCGGCAGGGTCATCAGCGCAGGTTCCGGTGACGGTCACGAGCCTTGCTACCATGCAGCGCAGGGTCCCTGCGCGGCGAGTCGCTGTCGGGCGTCAGGACATCCTGGCTCGCCAGGTCCACCGGAAACGGCCCCATCAGCGCAGGCAGCGTCTTCCCTGTCGGCTGCCGCCCATCCAGGATGGATCCAATGATCTCCGGCGCCAGTGGCGTCAGCCGCAGCACGCGCGAGACATAGGACGAGTTGATCTTCTCCGACGCGGCAAGTTCGTTGATCGTGCCGATCCTCCTGCTCGTCATCCGCCATGGTGGTCGCCGCACCATCCGCCTCGACGCCAATCGCAGCGCGGCCTGCAGCGGTAATCCGCGGCGCGATCCAGGCGCCGTCCTGGTCCTGCCGCCAGCCCAAGGCGGCGTGCCCGCGAGGCGCGGGGATCTCCTCCAGAGCAGACCCTTCGCGATCAGGCTGCGCAGGACGCTCTGGCGCGCGGCGGTGGGCAGCCTCGCCGGCGGTTCGGCCAGCAGCGCATCGTGCTGCGCTGCGTTGCTGAGGATCACGCGCCGGGTGTCGGAAAGCTTGGGCATGATCTGGCTCGGGTTCGGCACCCCGATCGGCCGGGTGCTATCAGCCCGAGCCCCGCGATCCGAGCCTCAGCGGGGCAGCGCGAATTTCTTCGCGCCCATGACCACTCGCGCGACAGCGGCGCGATGCGAAGCCGAATTCCACGTTGTCTCATTGCCATGCCCTGGCCTTCCGGATCAGCGTATGACCGTGCCCATCGCTTTCGGGCCGATCGCTGCAGGAGAGAGGATGGCCCAGCCCCTAGTCCCCATCGACGTGGATCCCGAGACGGGCATCTGGACGACCGACGGCCTTCCGATGATCTACCTGCCACGCCATTTCCTGGTGAACATGCAGAAGGGCATCGAAGCCGCCATCGGTCCCGCGGCCTATCGCGACATCCTCTACGCCTCGAGCGATCTCTCCGCCCTGCAATGGTGTCGGGCGGAGGCCAAGACGCACGGCCTGACGCCGGTCGAGACCTTTCGCCATTACCTCAAGCGGCTGTCGCAGCGCGGTTACGGCCTGCTGGACATCACCGCGCTGGACGAGGGAGCCGGC
>NZ_JACADQ010000078.1 GCF_016106015.1 Neoroseomonas rubea | reverse complement strand
GGCGCCGCGCCTCGTCGCAGTCGGCGCGGCGCCGCTGGGCGGCACGCCGGTGCGGCTGCTCAACTCGCACGACGCGCCCGTCGCGGCGGAGGCTCCTCCCGCGGAGGCCGGGCCGCCGCCGGTCGTCGCGGCGAACGACGCCGAGGCCCCGAACCGCACCACGGGCGAGGGCATCCTCTGGGAGCGCTCGGAAGGCTTCGGGGAGGAGGAGGGCCCCTTCCCCGAGCTTGGCCTGCCGCCTGGCGTCCGGTGGGTGGTCTCGCGCCGCGCGCGGTTGATGGTGCAGCGCGCAGCGGCGGGACCGGCGAGGCTCCGCATCACGTATCGCAGCCTGCTGCTGCGCCAGCGCGTCGCGGTCGCGCGCCCGGGGGCGGCGGCGCAGCGCTTCGACCTGCCCGGCGGACGGCTGCACGACCGGCAGGAGGCGACGATTCCGCTCGACCTGCCGGCCGGCACCGCGACCATCGCGCTCGACTTCGAGGGCGCGATCCGCGAGCCGGGCAGCGGGCGCGACCTAGTGCTGCTGATCGAGGCGATCGCGCTCGACTGACACGGACCGCGCGACGCATGAACCATCGCACGGGCGGTACCGGCGACCTTGCTTCGCGCGCGGCCGCCCTGCCAGCCCCGGGCGCCATCGCCTGGCCCTGGGGCTCCGGGTATGGGCGCGGCGCGCTACCGCATCGCGCCTTTCAGGACGTCCCCCACTTCCTCGAGGATCACCGGGTCGTCGATCGTCGGCGGCACGACATACTCGTCGCCATCGGCGATCTTGCGCAGCGTCGCGCGCAGGATCTTGCCCGAGCGTGTCTTGGGCAGGCGGGCGACGATGCGCGCATCCTTGAACGCCGCGACGGGGCCGATGCGATCGCGCACCATGGCGATGAGCTCGCCGCCGATCGCGGCCTCGTCCTTCGTCACGCCGTGCTTCAGCACAACGAGGCCGAGCGGCACCTGCCCCTTCAGCGTGTCCCGCACGCCGACCACGGCGCATTCGGCGACGTCGGGGTGCGAGGCCAGCACCTCCTCCATCGCGCCGGTCGAAAGCCGGTGGCCGGCGACGTTGATGATGTCGTCGGTGCGGCTCATCACCCAGACATAGCCGTCCGCGTCGATCATCCCGGCATCGGCCGTGCTGTAGAAGCCCGGATGGGCGGTGAGGTAGGCGTCGCGGAAGCGGTCATCGGCGTTGAACAGCGTGGGCAGGCAGGAGGGCGGCAGCGGCAGCCGCACGGCGAGGCTGCCGATCTGCCCGCGCGGCACTTCCTGGTTCGCCTCGTCCAGCACCACCACGTCGTAGCCGGGCGCGGGCTTGCCGCCGGAACCCGGCTTCGTGGGGAACAGGCCGAGGCCGCGGAAATTGCCGGTGATGCTCCAGCCCGTCTCGGTCTGCCACCAATGGTCCACGACGGGCTTGCCCAGCAGGCGTTCCGACCACGTCACGGTGTCCGGGTCGCAGCGCTCGCCGGCGAGGTAGAGCGCCTCGAGCTTCGAGAGGTCGTGGCGCGCGACGAAGGCGCCCGCGGGATCCTCCTTCTTGATGGCGCGGATGGCGGTCGGCGCGGTGAACAGCACCTTCACCCCGTGCTGCGCGCAGACACGCCAGAAGGTGCCGGCATCGGGGGTGCCGACGGGCTTGCCCTCGAACAGCACGCTCGTGCAGCCGGCGAGCAGCGGCGCGTAGACGATGTAGGAATGCCCCACCACCCAGCCGACATCGGACGCCGCCCAGAATACGTCCCCCGCGCCGACGCCGTAGACCAGCGACATGGAATTCGCGAGCGCGACCGCGTGCCCGCCATTGTCGCGCAGGATGCCCTTGGGCGCGCCCGTGGTGCCGGATGTGTAGAGGATGTAGAGCGGGTCCGTCGCCTCGACGCTGACGCAGGGATGCGGCGCGGCGGCGGCCTCCGCCTGCAGAAGGTCCTCGTCGCGGCCGGGCGTCAGCTCGCAGGGATGCTCGGGGCGCTGGAGGATGAGCACCGCGCCCGGCTTGTGCGGCGAAAGCCCGATCGCGGCGTCGATCAGCGGCTTGTACTTCACGACGCGCCCGGGCTCGAGCCCGCAGGAGGCGGAGACGATCGCCTTCGGTTTCGCGTCGGCGATGCGCGCGGCGAGCTCGGCCGCGGCGAAGCCGCCGAACACCACCGAATGCACCGCGCCCAGCCGCGCGCAGGCGAGCATGGCGATCGCCGCCTCCGGCACCATCGGCATGTAGACGATGACGCGGTCCCCGCGCCCCACGCCGCGCGCGGCCAGCGCGCCCGCCACCTTCGCGACGCGCTGCTGCAGGGCGGCGTAGGTGATGGTCTCGATGCGCCCGGTCATCGGGCTGTCCCAGATGATGGCGGCCTGGTTCCCCCGCCCCGCGGCGACGTGCCGGTCGACCGCGTTGTGGCAGGTGTTCAGCCGCGCGCCGGGGAACCAGCGGCCATAGACGCCAAGCGCGGGATCGAAGATGCGCGTCGGCGGGACATCCCAGTCGATCGCCTTCGCCGCCTCGGCCCAATGGGCTTCGGGATCGCGGCGCCAGCGCGCGAAGGTCTCGTCGTAGCGCGTCATCGACGCCTCCCTCCCCATCCTTGCCGCGGAGCCTGGACCGCGCGCTGCGCATCATGCAAGCCGCGGCATCGACACGCGGTCGTTGCGCCACGTCAATCTGCTGCGATGCAGCACGATGTCGGCGCTGGCGCGCGGCGCGGATCGCGTGCAACCATCCCGCGCATGAGCGGGTTCCTCCGGCGTGCCTTCTCCGCGGTCGCCAACGGCGTGAAGCCCTCGGCGCGGGAATTCATGCGGGCGCGCGCGCACTTCCACGCGGCGCTTCCGGCAGGTTCGATCGCCTTCCAGCGCTATGTGGTGTTCGACCTCGAATCGACCGGGCTCAATCCGACCGGGGGCGATGCGATGCTGTCGATCGGCGCGGTGCGGCTGCGGAACACGGAGCCGGTCGCGCGCTTCTCGATCCTTGTGGATCCCCGCCGCCCGATCCCGGCCGAGAGCATCCGCTACCACGGCATCACCGAGGAGATGGTGCGCGGCCAGCCGCGGGCGGACGACGCGATCGCGCAGTTCCTCGACTTCGTCGGCGACGACGTGCTGGTCGCCCACAACGCGGCCTTCGACCGCACGCTGCTGTTCATGGAGGAATATCGCGGCGCGCCGTCGGTGCCGAACCCGATCCTGTGCTCGGTCGCGCTGTCCCGCTGGCTCGACCCGGATGAGCAGGACCATTCGCTGGACGGGCTGTGCGGCCGGGCCGGGATCGTGATCGCGGGGCGGCACCAGGCGCTGGGCGATGCCGAGGCGACCGCGTCGCTCTGGGTGCATCTGCTCGCGCGCGCCGCCGCGCGGGGGGTGGAGGACCTGCAGGAACTGGCCCGGCGCAGCCGGATGCAGATCTCGATCTCGGCGATGGCCGAGAATTTCTGAACCCGCCTACCAGAGCTGGCCGGTGAAGCTGCCGATGGCGCCGCGGCTGAAGCCGCGCACCGCCTTCAGCGCATCGCGAAGCGCGCCGCGCGCGCCACGCGACATCGCCGCCGTGTCCACGAGGTTGCCCGGCGCCTGCCCCGCCGCGTGATCGGCCAGCTGCTGGCGCAGCACGACGTCAAGCAGCAGGTCGAAGGCGGACTCGAGCTCGGCCGCCTCCCGCCCCAGCAGGCTACCGCGCGCGGCGAGTGCGGCGAGGCGAGCCGGCGTGCCGGTCTCGGCGATGCCGTCGCGCAGCGCGATCAGCCGCACGGCGGCGACGAGCGGCATCAGCCCGTGCAGCTTCAGGTCGGTCCGCGTGCCGGGGCCGGGCTCGTCGTCGGTGAAGCCGCCGAACAGCGTGAGCCCGACGGTGAGCGACTGGTTCTGCCCCGCCATGGCCACGAGCAGCGCGGGGTTTGCCTCCAGCACGCGCGCGAGGTGGCGGCGGAGCGCCTGCGCCGGCGCGGGGTCGCCCGCCACCGCGCGGAAGTCGAAGGCGATGTCGGAGAACAGCAGCGCGGCGCCGCTGCGCCGCCTGGCCCAGATCTCCATCTGGTGCTGCCATTGCGGCAGGGTTTTCCGCCACAGCGGGTTCATCGCCATGATCCCGCCCGGGCAGAGCGGGAAGCCCGCCGCGGCGAGCCCCGCGTTGAAGTCGGCGGCCAGGGCGCGGAACCAGGCATCGACCCGGTCGTGCTCCGCATCCGGATAGTCGGCGAGGATCAGGCCATTGTCCTGGTCGGGCCGCAGCAGGCTCTCGCCCCGCCCCCCGCTGCCCATCACCAGCAGCGTGAAGGCAACGGGCGGGCTGCCATGCGTGGCGAGGCAGCGGTCGAGCACGCGGCGATGCAGTTCGATGTTGATGCCGCTGACGAGCGAGACGACGTCGCGCACCGCGACGCCTTCGCCCAGCAGCGCGGTGGCGACGCCGGCCTGCGCCTCCTTCACGGCGGCGTCGTCGCCGGCGAGCGCGTCGAGATGGCCGAGCAGCCGGCCCGAGACGGCGGCGAGCGTCTCCGCCCGATGCAGCATGCCGACGCAGCGCCCATCTGCGCCGAGCACGGGCAGGTGCCGCAACCGCCCAGCGCGCAGCAGCGCGACCGCGCGCCAGAGGCCCGCATCCTCGGCGCAGCCGATGACGGGCGTGGTCATGGCGGCGGCGAGCGGCGCCTCGGGCGGCAGGCGGAAGGCGACACGGCGCGACACGTCCTGTTCCGTCAGGATGCCGACGGGCCGGCCTTCCGCGTCGACCGCGAGCACGGCGGAGGCACGCGCCTGCGCCATCGCCG
Source organism: Neoroseomonas rubea (assembly GCF_016106015.1). Classification (GTDB taxonomy): domain Bacteria; phylum Pseudomonadota; class Alphaproteobacteria; order Acetobacterales; family Acetobacteraceae; genus Neoroseomonas; species Neoroseomonas rubea. Next base: position 10,166 of record NZ_JACADQ010000078.1, on the reverse strand, counting down.
CGAGCACGTCGCCGAGCGGGGCCTCCGGCGGGAAGGCGGGCGGGACGGGGCCCATGGCGCCGGCGACGCCGCCGGTCAGCGCGGCGGCCGGGGAAGCTGCGCGCATCGCTCGTCTCTCCCACTGCACGCGCGAAGTATGCGCCGCGCCGTCCACCCGGTCAGCCGAGGATGACGTCACCCGGCCCGAGCACCGCGGCGGTGAGCCCGAGGAGCACGATCATGTCGCCGCCGCCGAGATCGAGCAGCGTTGCCTCCGGCCCGGCCAGCACGAGCAAGGCCGCCATGTCCGGGAGACGGAAGGCGCGCAGGTCGATCCGATCCTCCCCGGGCGTGAAGTCGAGCACGAGGTCGGCACCCCCACCCGGCGTGGCGACGAAGGTATCGGCGCCAGCCCCGCCGCGGAGCTGGTCATTGCCGGCGCCGCCATGCAGCAGGTCCGCGCCGTCGCCGCCGCTCAGCCAATCCTCCCCGGCCTCGCCGAACAGGCGATCATGCCCGGCCGCGCCCGCGATCAGGTCGCCGTCCCGCCCGCCGCGCAGCAGGTCGCCGCCGAAGCCCCCGGCGATCAGGTCATGGCCCGCGCCGCCCGAGATCGTGTCCGCGCCGCCGCCGCCCGCGAGCAGGTCGTCGCCGCCCTGCCCCTCGATCCGGTTGGCGCCGCCATCGCCGGCCATGCGGTCGGCCGCCGCGCCTCCGGCCAGGTCCGGACGTCCTGCATCGGCGACGAGGCGGTTCGGCAGCAGCGCATCGGCCGTGCCGAGGAAGCGGGAGTTTGGCGCATAGCCCTGGGCGAGCCAGGCCGGGTCGATCCAGGGCAGCGGATCCGCCGCGCCACCGGGGCCATCATCCCAGCCATCCATGCCGATGGCGTTCCAGGCGTCGAGGCCCGCCAGCCATGTGCCGCCCCAGAGGAACACATCGCCGGCGCCGGCGAGGTTCGCGCCGAAGACGTTGCCGCCCCATTCCGCCCCGCCGGTCACCGCGACCGCCGCCGCGTCTTCCCCGCCGGGGACAAGCCGGTTTTCCGCGACCAGGTTGCCGAGCGCCAGGCCCGGCGCGAAGCCGGCGTTGCTGACGAAGATCTCGGCCAGGACGGGCTGGCCGTCCCGCGTGCCGGCGGCATCGGCCGCGTTCGCCGAGAGGCCGTTGGCGGCGACGATGTTCGCCGTGCTGCTGAAGAGCGTGATGCCCGGCCCGTCATTGCCGTGCACGCGGTTGCCCCAGACGGTGTTCTGGCCGGAGAAATGGTCGAGCTGGATGCCGTGGCCGTCGAAGCCGTCGGGTTCGCGCTGGAAGGCGACGAGGTTGTTGCTGAGCTGATTGAACCAGCCCATGCCGTCGCCCTCGGTGACGCCGAAGACATGGATGCCGGAGGTGCCGGGCAGCCCGGCGAGGCCGTTGTTCACCACCGCGTTGCCATCCACGAGCACGTGGCTCGCATGGAGCGCGATGCCGCTCTCCCCGTTGCGCCACACATCGTTGCCCGCGACGACCGCGGGGCGCGCGGCCGAGGCGGCGGCACCGTTCAGCCAGACGCCAGCCATGTCGTTGTCGTGGATCGCGTTGGCGATGATGGCGAGGCCCTCGATCGACGGCGCCTCGACATAGATTCCGGCAAGGCCGTGATGGATGCCGTTGCCGCTGATCGTCAGCTCCGACGACGCCCCCAGCACATGGACCCCGAAGCCCTGCCCGCCCGCGATGTCGAGCCCGGTCAGCGTGACATGCGACGAATCGGCAAGGATGACGGTGCCGGCGACGCGCGCGACGCCCTCGCCATAGGAGGCGATGACGACCGGTGCCTCGGCCGTCGCGGCAACGTCGACGGTGAAGCCGGACGCGGTGGTGCCGCCGCGCTGGAGGTAGACGGTGCCGGGCTCGAAGGCGATGTCGGCCCAGGAGTCGAAGGGCGCGTCCAGCGAGCCGTCGCCCCCGTCGGCCGCGGTCGGGTCGACATGCACGATGCGGGAGAAGGCGGGCGGCGGCGCAGTCGCGTCCCAGCCCGCGACGAGGATTTCCTCGGGTGGCGGGCGGGGATCGGCCAGCAGGATAGGCGCAGGCGTGTCCATCGATGGAATGCCGGATCTTGTTCCGATATCGGATTATTACGCACCAGGTTACGGGCTCGCTAACGACATGGACGGGCGGGAAAAAGGAAAGGCGGCGCCCGTTGCCGGACGCCGCCCTTCAGCCCATGCGCGGGGCGCCCCCGATCAGGGCTGCGCGCTGTCGCCCGCGTAGATGTCGCGGTCCTTGGTTTCCGGCACGAAGAAGATGCCGATCACCACCGTCATCAGCGCGATGACGATCGGGTACCAGAGGCCGAAATAGACATCGCCCGTCTGCGCGATCATGGCGAAGGAGGTCGCCGGCAGCAGGCCGCCGAACCAGCCATTGCCGATGTGATAGGGCAGCGACATCGAGGTGTAGCGGATGCGCGTGGGGAAGAGTTCCACCAGCGCCGCGGCGATCGGCCCGTAGACCATCGTCACGTAGATCACGAGCAGCGTCAGGATGCCGATCAGCACGAGCTGCTGCTCGCCGAAGATGTCGAAGGGGTTGGACATCTTGACGACCGACGGGTTGGACGCCGCCGGATAGCCCGCGGTCGTCAGCGCCGCGCCGAGGTCACGCGCGAAGTTGGGGCTGTCGGCCGGGATGATCGCGCCGCCCTGGATCTGGACGCCGGCGATGGTACCGGCCGGCGCCTGCTGGACGCTATAGTTGACCGAGGCGCGCGCGAGCGCGGCCTTGGCGATGTCGCAGGGCTGGGTGAAGCGTGCCGTGCCCGTCGGGTTGAACTGGAAGGAGCAGGAGGCCGGGTCGGCCACGACCTGCACCTGGATGGTCTGGTGCGCGCGGTGCAGGTCCGGGTTCGCCTCCGCGCTCAGCAGCTTGAAGAGCGGGAAGTAGGTGAGCGCGGCGATCAGGCAGCCGCCGAGGATGATCGGCTTGCGCCCGATCTTGTCGGACAGCCAGCCGAACAGGACGAAGCCGCCCGAGCCGAGCACCAGCGACCAGGCGATGAGCATGTTCGTCGTGAACGAGTCGACCTTCAGCACCTGGCCGAGGAAGAACAGCGCGTAGAACTGGCCCGTGTACCAGACGACCGCCTGGCCGGCGACGAGGCCGAGCAGCGCGAAGAGCGCGATCTTGGCGTTCTTCCACTGGAAGAAGGCTTCGGCGATCGGCGCCTTCGAATGCGTCCCTTCCGCCTTCATCTTCTGGAAGGCCGGGCTTTCCTCCATCTGCAGCCGGATCCAGACCGAGATGGCGAGGAGGAAGATCGAGAGCAGGAAGGGCACGCGCCAGCCCCAGGCGCGGAAGTTGTCGGGGCCCACCGCAAGCTGCGTGAACAGGATGACCAGCAGCGACATGAACAGGCCCGCGGTCGCCGTGATCTGGATGAACGACGTGTAGAAGCCGCGGCGCCCGTGCGGTGCGTGTTCCGCCACATAGGTCGCCGCACCGCCATACTCGCCGCCAAGTGCCAGGCCCTGCAGCAGGCGCAGCACGATCAGCGTGATCGGGGCCACGAGCCCGATGGTGTCCGATGTCGGCAGGATTCCGACAACGAAGGTCGACGCGCCCATGATCAGGATGGTGATGAGGAAGGTGTACTTGCGGCCCACCATGTCGCCGAGGCGGCCGAAGACCAGCGCGCCGAAGGGCCGCACCAGGAAGCCCGCCGCGAAGGCGAGGAGCGCGAAGATGTTGCGCGTCGTCTCCGGGAACTGGGAGAAGAAGTTGGCCCCGATCACCGCGGCCAGCGACCCGTAGAGGTAGAAGTCGTACCACTCGAAGACGGTGCCGAGGGAGGAGGCGATGATGACCTTCCTCTCCTCCTTCGTCATCGGCCGGGCGGGCTGCCCGACTCCATAGGCTGCGGCGGCTGCGGAACTCATGGGCCTGTCCTTCCCCGGCCGGCTTTGCCGGCTCGTCGTCGTTGCCGTCCGACGGGCGGACGCCCCCGCGCTTCGTACGCGGACGCTGAAGGAGTTAAGCCATGCCGCCTTGGGGAGGGGTCGCGGGCCGCTTAACTTTCGGCCATCGCGACGCGGCCAAAGGTGACGGCTAGGTCATCAGTCCCGCGGCGAGCTTCGCGGGATCGAACAGGCGCTCCATCTCCTGTTGCGTGGCCACGATGTGAAAGCGCAGCGCGCCGCGGATCGCCGGCGTCTCTCCGACGCGCTGGTCGGCATGGACGGGCAGCGTCGCGAACAGCGGCGCGTCGCTCAGCAGCGCCATGCGGTGCGCCGAAACGGGCGCCGCCTGTTGCGACGCCGCAAGGTGGGTCGGGAAGGCGAGTCGCGCGGCCTCGGCGGCCGGGCGTTCCTCCTCCGGCGGCGGTTCGGCCGCGAGGGCCGCGTCGTGCATGCGGACCAGCGCATCGGCGAGCGCTGCCTCCTGCCCCGCGGCATGGGGCCTGAGCCATGCCTCGGCCAGCACCACGACATCCGCGAGGGCCGCGAGATAGACCTGCCATCGGCAATGCCGCAGCGCGACGGCGAAGTCCGGATCGGCGAACAGCTGCCGTTCCCGGCGGCCCGCCTTCACGCGGCAATAGTCGATGACGGTCTTCTGGGCGACGAAGGCCGCCTGCCGGCGGAGGAAGACGGCGAAGGCCTCGGGGTCGGGCGATTTGCCGCGGCGCAGAAAGTTGAACGGGGAAATGTGTCGCCCTCCCGGTGTCTTGCGAAAGGAGATTGCGCGCCCGGAAGCGTGCATGATACCGAACACAAGTTACGGTGTTTTCACGCCTTCTCCGACCACGCCTGGGCTGGTCGGTCAATCTGGGAGAGGCCGCGCGGGAGGCAAACCCGCAGGCACAGGGGGGAGAGGATCATGCCTTTGGTCGAGTCCGGCAATGAGCCGGCAAGCGCAACAGAAGCGGCAGTCGATCCGGCGACCGCCCGGGCCTATTGGATCAAGACATCGGGCCTGATGTGGACAGTGCTGGCGATGTGGTTCGTCGCCGGCTTCGGAATTCATTTGTTCGCCGTCCAACTCAATCCGATCCACATCTTCGGCTTCCCGCTCGCGTATTATTTCGCGGCACAGGGCAGCCTCATCATCTTCGTCGTCGGCCTGTTCTGGTTCGCAAGGCGCCAGAACCAGATCGACGAGGAACATGGCGTGCAGGAGGACTGATCCATGAGCGCATCCGCCAAGGAAAAGGATCCGTTCATCGCTTCGCTCGGCAAGATCTACGCCGGGTATACGGGCGGCTTCGCGGTCTTCGTCGTCATCCTCGCCATCCTCGAGCAAATGGGGGTGCCGGACCGCATCATCGGCTATCTGTTCGTCTTCCTGACGATCGGCGTTTACGCCTATATCGGCATCATCAGCCGTACGGCGGTGGTGGCCGAATACTACGTCGCGGGCCGAAGGGTGCCTGCCCTCTACAATGGCATGGCGACCGGGTCGGACTGGATGTCGGCGGCCTCCTTCATCGGCATGGCCGGCTCGCTTTATGCCCTCGGCTATGGCGGCCTCGCCTTCATCCTCGGCTGGACCGGCGGCTACATGCTGGTGGCCATCCTGCTCGCGCCCTATCTGCGCAAGTTTGGTCAGTACACGGTGCCGGACTTCCTCGGCGCGCGCTTCGGCGGCAACCTCGCCCGCTCGCTCGGCGTCATCGTGCTGCTGACGGCGTCCTTCGTGTACGTGGTCGCGCAGATCGTGGGCGTGGGCATCATCACCCAGCGCTTCCTCGATGTCTCCTTCACCATGGCGGTGTTCCTGGGCCTCGCCGGCATCCTGGTCTGCTCGATGCTGGGCGGTATGCGCGCCGTCACCTGGACCCAGGTGGCGCAGTACATCATCCTGATCATCGCCTACCTGATCCCGGCGATCCTGATGTCGGTGAAGGTCACGGGCGTGCCCGTGCCGCAGCTGATGTACGGCATCGCGCTCGAGCGGATCGAGGTGTTCGAGGCCGCCTTCCGCGCGGCGGGGCAGACGCCGCCGCCCGGGGTGACCGGCTTCTACACCGCGCCCTTCGTCGGCGCGAACGGGCAGTTCTCGCTCTCGGCCATGGTGAACTTCTTTGCCCTGGTCTTCTGCCTGATGGTCGGCACCGCCGCCCTGCCGCACATCCTGATGCGCTACTTCACGACCCCGTCGGTGCGTGAGGCGCGGCAGTCGGTGGCCTGGTCGCTGTTCTTCATCTTCCTGCTGTACTTCACGGCGCCGGCCTACGCGGCCTTTGGCAAGCTCGAGATCTACCAGACCCTGATCGGGTCCCAGATCGCCAGCCTGCCGGACTGGGTGAAGAACTGGCAGATCGTCAGCCCCTACGGCACGCCCTGGATCAACATCGTGGACGTGAACCGCGACGGGATCCTGCAGTGGGGCGAGTTCCGCATCCATCCGGACGTGGTCGTGCTCGCCACGCCGGAAATCGCGGGCCTGCCCTACGTGATCGCCGGCCTGGTGGCGGCAGGCGGCCTCGCCGCGGCGCTCTCGACCGCCGACGGGCTGCTGCTCGCGCTGGCCAACGCGCTGTCGCACGACGTCTACTACAAGATGATCGACCGCAACGCGCCGACGGCACGCCGCCTCGTCATCTCCCGAGTCCTGCTGATCTTCGTCGCCATCATCGCGGCTTACACGGCAGGCAACATGGGTGCGGACATCTTGTTCCTCGTCGCCTGGGCCTTCTCCATCGCCGCCGCGGGCCTGTTCGCCGCGCTGGTGATGGGCGTCTGGTACAAGCGGACGACGAACATCGGTGCCTGCGCGGGCATGGCGGTCGGCTACATCGCCACATTCGGCTACCTGATCCATACGGAGTTCTACGGCTGGCACTTCATCCAGCTGTTCGGCAGCAAGGAAGCGATCCTTGCCGCCGCGCGGCAGGTGGCGAACCTGCCGATGGACGCCGAGATCAAGGCCGCGGCGGCAGCCATGGTGGCGAACGCGGCCACGGTGAAGGACGGCGCGCTGTCCTTCATCGGCAACATCTTCGGCGGGCTCCCGACCGACACGGTTGCCCTCCGCGGACGTCTCGTCGCCCGGCTCTGGAGCATCAACAACATCTCGGGCGGCATCATCGGCGTGCCGCTGTCGTTCCTCACCATCTGGATCGTCTCGATGTTCACGCCCGCCCCTTCCAAGGCGATGCAGGACTTCATCGAAGACATCCGCATCCCGAAGGGCGGCGTTCGCCTCGCCGACCGGGCGGAGGCGGTGGACTAGCGTCGCCCCGCCCCCAACCGGGGGCGGCAGGCTTCCCGGGGGGCGGTTGCGGCGACGCGACCGCCCCCTCATTTTGCGCGGAACCATGGACCAGCAGCATTTCGTCTTCGGGCACCTGCCCTTCTGGGTGGTGACCTACATCCTGGCGCTGACCGCCTGGGGCTGCCTCGGCCGCTTCATGATGCAGGCCTTCATCGCACCCGACAGCCGGAACTACATCTGGCGCGGCTTCGTCATGCTGACGGGCTGGGCCGTCTGGGTCGCGCGCCGGCTCGTGCCGTCCTACGTGACGCCAACCTTCCTGCCGCTGGTCGCCGCCTTCTGGCTGTTCGCGATCAGGACCGTGTTCGGCCTGTTCATGCTCTCGGCCGGGCTTGCGCCCAGCATCACGCCCGCGGGCGCTGCGCCATGACGCCACAGAACCTGTTCGTCGCGGTCGTCGCGGTCTGCCTGCTGAACGGCCTGTCCAGCCCGATGCTCGGCGTGGTGTGGCACCTCCATCCCGTCTGGCTGCCCGAGATGCTGCCCGCGACCCGGGAGATCGTGTTCTACGGCGCCTCCCTCATCGTCTCGACCGGCACGATGCTGCTCGGCGCGGTGCCGGCCGCGATCGCCGAGCGTCTCGGGCTGTCGCCGACCGGCGCCATGTGGACCTGGCTCGGCGGCGTCATCCTGCTGCTCCTCGTCGGGATGCGCTGACCGCCGCCGCCGCGTCGCCGCGCTTCCCTTCCGCCCCCCGCGCCGTGCAGCATGTCGGGCGCGCCAGCGGCGGGACAGGAGGGTGCATGGAACAGCTTCGGATCGCTGCCGACCTCTCGATCCGCCGGGCCTGCGGCTTCGGCGGCCTCGGCATCGGATGCACGATGCTCGCCCTCGCCTACGACTTCCCGCTCTCCCTCAGGATCGGCGGCGATCTGATGGCGATTGGCTGCGCGATCATGCTGCTGGCGGCGTGGTGGGTTCCCTATCGCGACCTGCGCCATGCCGAGGTCTGGTACCTCATGCCGCAATGGGCCTTCGACGCGCTGCGCAGCCGCCCGCGCGCCGAGTGGCACGCCATGGTCGCGCGCGTCCTCCGCGCGCGGATGCTCTGGCATGCGGAGCGTGTCGGCGCCGCCGCGCTGGTCCTGTGGGGCGCGGGCTGGATCACCGCGTCGCTGCGGTAAGGCCCGCGGGCCGCTTGGGTTCCGTCCTGCGGCGGGCGCCCTTGCCGCCGCCCCGTCAGGCACGCCGGCATGCAGACCCGACGAAGCCCTCGCCGTCGGCGGGATGGCACGGCGTCAGCCATCCATGCCGCAGGTCGAACCCCGCCCGCAGGCGGGCAAGGCCCGCCATCCTCCCGCGCGCCGTCCAGGCCCTCGCCCCTCCCGGACGCCGGGGCAGGTCCGGGACAGGGTCGTCCCCTACGGCCCCTCGACCGATGCGGCCGCGATCAGAAGCCACATCTCGTCGCGCAGGCGCTTGAGGTCCAGCGCCCGCAGCGCCGTCGTCTCAAGCCGGCAGGACGCTTCGTTCGCCATCGCCTCGGCTGGCGGCGCCAGCGCGCGTTCCGCCGCGCAGCCTGCATCGCGGAAGGCCATGAAGGCCCGCTGCGCGCGGCGCAGCGGCTCCTGCTGGGCGGCGGGGGCAAGGAGCCCCAGCTCCCGCAGCCACCGCTCCATCTGCTGCTGCCAGAGCGCCGCCTCGATCTGCACGCAGGCCGCTGCCGGCAAGGGGCGGCCCGGCAGGGTCGGCGGCAGGCGCGCAATCAGCAGCCCTTCCCCCGGGTCGCCCTGGCAGGTGCTCGCGATCCGCCAGGCGCAGCGCCCGAAGGCGGCCCGCGGCGGATGCGCCAGCGCGGACAGGACGCAGGCTTCGAGCCAGGCGCGCTCCGCCGGCAGGGGCCTTGCCGTGTCCGGGGCGCGCTGCGCCAGGGACGGCGCGGCAAGGACAAGCAACGTGACCAGGAGCGCCAGGCGGTTCATGCATCCCCTCGCGTCTCGCGCGCGCCGGCTGGGCACCGCCGCCCCGCATCCTCGCTGTCGGGACGGGATCCCGAAAGGGGCATCGCGTGGCGATCCGCCCGGCGGCCGGCGAGGCCGGTCGGTACCGGCCCGGCGCCGGGGCCCTCATCCCGTCGGCAAGGGTCCCCGGCTCGCTCCGGGGCCGCGTCCGCAGCCCGCCAGACCTCGGGCGAAGCCGAAAAAGCCAAGGTTTCCGCCCGGCGCCCGGGCGCACGTGGAGCACATGCCGGCGGTCGAAGGCCCTGGCCGCCGATCTCTAGAGCACCATCCGATCACACTGAATCAATTTGACCGGATTTCGTGCTTTAGAATCAATGGCTTCCAGAGCAAGAAATCCGATCAGCCGCTCGCGGCTGGTCGGATATTGCTCTAGATGTCGGAGCGGCGTTCGGTCCGGCGCAGCACGGCGCACAGGCGCGAGAAGGCCAGCCAGAACGCCCCGTGCTCCGGCGCCTGGTCGGCCTTGCCGCCGAAGGCCGGCTCGCCGCGCCGCAGCAGACCGAGCCGCGCCTCGAACCGGCCGCGCATGTTCTCGAGGAAGGCGCTCGACTGCCCGATATACTGCTCGATCATGTCGGTCGCGATCTCGATCTCGACCTGCGCCTGCCCTTCGGTCGTGAACCGCTTGAGCGCCCGGCTCTCCTCCGCCAGCACGAGGTGCAGCCTGTGCAGGTCCTGCAGGTGGCGCGCGATGCGCTGGCGGGCCTCGCGCGCGGCATCGGAACCGGCGGGCATGTTGGTGTCCATGGGCGACCTCCGATGCCCATGATGCGGGCGACGGATGAAGTTCCGGTGAACACCGTGTCCAAGCGATTCATCCGCATGTCGCGGCGTGTGCCCCGCGCCCCCCCGATCCGGCGCCGCGGGGCGGTCCCCCGCCGCGACGATCAGGCCAGCCGTGCCGCGACGCGCGCCACCAGCGCTTCGCGTTCCGCCCGCATGCCGGCGCCGCGCGCCTTGGCC
>NZ_JACADQ010000774.1 GCF_016106015.1 Neoroseomonas rubea | reverse complement strand
CGCCGCGCAGCCCGGCGAGGCCTGGCGCCGGGCGCGGCCCGCGGAGCGCGATGCGTTCCAGCCGCCGGGCCGCGGCGAGCCATTCCGCCCGCTCCATCCCGCCGGCGCACAAGGGGTGCTTGAGCAGCGCGAGCAGAGGCACCGGCGCGAGATCCTCCGCCGCCGCGCGCGCGAGCAGGCGGAGGAAGGTCGCCGCCGGCGTCTCGGCCAGCGGGTCGCCCGCCGAATCATCGGCCGTGATGCCGTGGCGGGCGAGCTCCGCCGAGACGCGGCGCGCGAGGTCGCGGTCCGGCGTAACGAGCGCGACGCGGCGGCCAGGCGTCTCCACCGCCTCCCGCAGCAGCAGGGCGATGGCGGCGGCTTCCTGCTGCGCCTCGCCGGAGGTGAGGCGCGAGACGCCCTCCATCGCCGCCCGCCAGCGCGGCGGGTCACGCTCGGTCCAGGCGGCGAGGCCCTCGGCGGGGGCGAGCGCGCGGGCGAGCAGCACGGCGCGGTCGGGCGCG
>NZ_JACADQ010000773.1 GCF_016106015.1 Neoroseomonas rubea | reverse complement strand
GCGCCGGCGCGGCGACAGGCTGGGGCGCGGGTGCCACGGCCGCCGGTGCCGCCACCGTGGCGGCCGGCGCGACAGTCGCGCGCACGGCGCGGAAATTCGCCGCATCGGCGGCGCAGGGGCGGCCGGACCGCATGAAGGCCTCCCGCACCTCCCGGTTCGCGCAGAGCACTTCCCGCGCCGCATCCGGCTGGCCGAGCACGGCGAGCAGCTGGGCGTTGGCGCGGCGCGTGCAGTCCGGATCCTCGACCCCGGCGCCGATCGAGGCGCCAAAGCCGACGACGCTCACCGAGCCGCTGGCCGAGATGATGCAGGGGTTGTTCGACCAGATGGCAGGCGCCGAGACGTCAGGCGCGGTGCGCAGCGTGGTCGTGCCGGAGACGGTCGAATGGTAGGCCCCGCCGCCATCGGCACCCAGCGTTCCGGCCGCGCCGCCCGCACCGGTCGCGCCCGTCGCCGCGGTCCCGGCGGTCCCGGTCGCGCCACCGCCGCTGACGCCCGTGCCG
>NZ_JACADQ010000772.1 GCF_016106015.1 Neoroseomonas rubea | reverse complement strand
TTCCCGGCGCTGCTCGGGCTGCGCGTCGCGGCGGGCGTCGCGGCGGCGGCGATCATCCCCGCGGCGAGCGCGGCGGCCGTGGCACTCGCCCCGCCCGAACGGCGCGGGCGTGCGCTTGCACTGGTGGTGGGCGGCACGACGGCGGCCTTCCTGCTTGGCATCCCCGCCGGTTCCGTGGTGGGGGACCTGTTCGGCTGGCGCGGCTGCTTCGCCTTCGCCGCCATCATCGCCGTCGCGGCGGCGATCGCGATCCGCGTCTATGTCCCCCGCGTGGAGGGCGATGCGGGGGGTGCGGCGGGTGGGCTCGCTGCGCTGCGCATCCCGGGCGTGGTGCCGGCGCTGCTGCTCAACGTCGCGGCCTTCACCGCGGTGTTCTCCATCGCCGCCTATATCGGGCCCGTGACCAATGCGGTCTCGGGGCTGTCGGGCAGCGGGGTCGCGGCGGTGCAGGCGCTGGTGGGCGTCGCCTCGCTCGCCGGGCTGCCGATCGGCGCGCGGCTGGCCGA
>NZ_JACADQ010000771.1 GCF_016106015.1 Neoroseomonas rubea | reverse complement strand
CGGGCGGCGGCGCGTAGGTCGCCGGGGTCGCCGCTGGCGGCGCGGCATATGGCGGGGCCGCCGGCGGGGCGTTGAAGGGCTGGGTCGCTGGCGGGGCCGCCGGCGGGGCCGCGAAGGGATCGGCCACGGGCTTCGCCGCGCCGGCGCCGGGCGACAGGTCGAAGTTCCAGTCGTCGGGGATGCGCCCCCCCGCGCCGGCACCCGGGGCCGGCGGCGGCGCCTGCGGGGTCGAGGGCGTTGGCCCGACATCCCAGCTTTCCGGCAGCGCCGAGACCTGCTGCATCGGCTTGGGCGGCAGGAAGGCGTCGGAGGTCGAGGGCCGGTGGTCCGGCATGGCCGGGCCCTCGTTGAACGGGTCGAAATCGGCCGGCAGGCCCGTCCCGCTCGGCAGGCCGGGCATGCCCGCGGCCGGCGGCCTGGCGCCAAGGAAGGGGTCGCCCGGCAGGCGCGGCTGCAGCGGCTCGTCGCGCGGTGGCGGCGCGCCCCAGGCGGGTTGCTCGGGTGGCTGGCCCCAGGC
>NZ_JACADQ010000770.1 GCF_016106015.1 Neoroseomonas rubea | reverse complement strand
GCCGATGCCGAAGCGCGCGCCGACGCGGGCCAGCACCGCGGCCGCGCCGCGCGCCGCCGTCGCGCCGCCTGACGCCACTTCCTGCGCCAGCCATTCGAGCCGCGCGCGGCGGTCGTCCAGCCGACGCACGAGCGCGTTGGCGAGGCGCGCGAGGCGCCCGGCCTCGTCCGGCGCCGCGCCATCTGCCGTCACCGCAAGATCGCCCTCGGCGAGCCGGGCCGCGAGCCTGTCGGCGGCGGCGAGCGGTCCCGTCACGGCGCGCTCCAGCACATAGCGCAGCAGTTCGATCGCGAGGATCGCGCCGACCAGCATCACGATCAGCACGTCCCAGCGCGTATCGGCGATGGCGGCTTCGAGCGGCGCGCGGCTCATGCCGACATGGAGGAAGGCGCGCGGCGCCTCCGCCACGGGACCCAGGCGCAGGCGCGTGTCGTAGGCGGCGTCGAGCCGCCGGGCCGACGCACCCTCCGGCGGCGCGGGCTCGAAGGCCTCCGCGCGCGGGCCGGCGCGGACCATC
>NZ_JACADQ010000077.1 GCF_016106015.1 Neoroseomonas rubea | reverse complement strand
CAGCCCGTCCGACGAGGAGGAGGATACCCGCCGCGCCCCGATCCGCCGCCCCGGCGGGCCCGTCGGCGCGCCCGGCCGGCGGCCGATGCCGGTGCCGGTCAAGAAGGCCGCGCCGACCGGCGACCGTCGCCGCGAAGGGCGCATCGACGTCCAGGCGGCGATCGAGGGCGAGGACGAGCGCAGCCGCTCGATCGCCTCGCTCCGCCGCGCCCGCGACCGCGAGCGGCGGCAGCAGGAGCTGCAGCGGCTGCGTTCGGGCACCGAGCGCGTGGTGCGCGACGTCGTCGTGCCGGAAGCGATCACGGTTCAGGAACTCGCCAACCGCATGGCCGCCCGTGGCGGCGAGGTGGTGAAGGCGCTGTTCCGCATGGGCGTGATGGCGACGCTGACGCAGTCGATTGATGCCGACACGGCGGAACTGGTCGTGCAGGAGTTCGGCCACCGCGTCCGGCGCGTGAGCGAAAGCGACGTCGAGATCGGCCTGGAAGGTGCGCTGGACGAGGACACTGACCTCGCGCCGCGCCCGCCCGTGGTCACCATCATGGGCCATGTCGACCACGGCAAGACCAGCCTGCTGGATGCGCTGCGCAAGACCGACGTGGTCGCGCACGAGGCCGGCGGCATCACGCAGCATATCGGCGCCTACCAGATCGCGATCCCGTCCGGCGACAAGGTGACCTTCATCGATACGCCGGGCCACGAGGCCTTCACCGCCATGCGCGCCCGCGGCGCGAGCGTGACCGACATGGTCGTGCTTGTCGTCGCGGCCGATGACGGCGTGATGCCCCAGACGGTCGAGGCGATCCGCCATTCGCGCGCCGCCGGCGTGCCGCTGATCGTCGCCGTCAACAAGATCGACAAGCCCGGCGTGAAGCCCGAGCGCGTGAAGCAGGAACTTCTGCAGCACGAGATCGTGGTGGAAAGCCTCGGCGGCGAGACGCAGGAGATTGAGGTCTCCGCCACGCAGCGCATCAACCTCGACAAGCTGCTCGAGGCCATCACGCTGCAGGCCGAGGTGCTCGATCTCAAGGCCAATCCGCTGCGCGCGGCCGAAGGCACCGTGATCGAGAGCAAGCTCGATCGCGGCCGCGGCCCGGTCGCGACGGTGCTGGTGCAGAAGGGCACGCTGAAGCAGGGCGACATCGTGGTGGCCGGCGCCGAATGGGGCCGGGTGCGCGCGATGCTCGACGACAAGGGCCGCCAGCTGAAGGAGGCGCCGCCCTCGCTCCCGGTCGAGATCCTGGGGCTGTCGGGCGTTCCTTCCGCCGGCGAGAACTTCATCGCGGTCGAGAACGAGGCCCGCGCGCGCGAGGTCTCGGAATTCCGCCAGCGCAAGCTGCGCGACAAGGCCAATGCGGCGGCCGGCGCGCGCGGCAGCCTGACCGACATGCTGGCCCGCATCCAGGCGGGCGAGCAGAAGGAAGTGGCCGTCGTCGTGAAGGCGGACGTGCAGGGCAGCGCCGAGGCGATCGGCGTCACGCTCGGCAAGCTCGGCAACGAGGAAGTGAAGGTCCGCATGCTGCACAGCGCGGTGGGCCAGATCACGGAATCCGACATCCAGCTCGCCAAGGCGTCGGATGCCGTCATCGTTGCGTTCAACGTGCGCGCCACCACGCAGGCGCGTGACCTGGCGCAGAAGGAAGGCGTCGAGATCCGCTACTACTCGATCATCTACGAGGTCGCGGACGACATCGAGAAGCTCGTGAAGGGCAAGCTCGCGCCGGTGCAGCGCGAGAAGTTCCTCGGCTACGCGCAGATCCTGCAGGTCTTCGAGGTCAAGAAGATTGGCAAGGTGGCGGGCTGCCGCGTGACGGAAGGCCAGGTCAAGCGCGGCGCCGGCGTCCGCCTGCTGCGCGACGGCGTCGTCATCCACCAGGGCGAGCTGTCGACGCTGCGCCGCTTCAAGGACGATGTCCGCGAAGTGGGCAACGGGCTCGAATGCGGCATGTCCTTCGCGAACTACGACGACATCCGCGTGAGCGACCAGATCGAGTGCTATGAGGTCGAGACCGTAGCGGCGACGTGAGGACCGGAGGGGCCAGGCCCCTCCGGACCACCGCACCGAAGGCCGAGAGGCCTTTGGAAACCGGAACCCGCCACAAGGCCCCTCGGCCTTCGCAGGGGTGGTGCGGATGGGTCGCGACCGATGCGCGACCCGCCGCGGAGGATCTGAGATGAAGCACACCAAGACCGGCGCCCCGTCCCAGCGCATGCTCCGCGTTGCCGAGGAAATCCGCCACGCGCTCTCCGCCGTGTTCATGCGCGCGGATTTCCACGACCCCGACCTGCATGGCGTGCATGTGACGGTGACGGAGGTTCGCGCCTCCCCCGACCTCAAGCACATGACGGCCTTCGTCTCGGCGCTGGGGCGCGACCTGACGCCGGAGCAGATGGCCGGGCTCAAGCGTGTCTCCCCCTTCCTGCGACGGGAGGTCGCGCACGCCGTGCGGCTGAAGTTCGCCCCCGACCTGCATTTCCAGCCCGACACCGCGCTCGGCTATGCGCAGCACATCAGCGAGGTGATGCATCGCCCCGAGGTGCAGCGCGACCTCGCCCCGCGGAAGGCCGAGGAGGAATGACCGCCTCCCCGCCCGGGGACCCGCCGCAGGTCCGCGTCATCGCTATGCCCGCGGACGCCAACCCGGCCGGTGACATCTTCGGCGGCTGGCTGATGGCGCATATGGACCAGGCCGGTGCATCGGTCGCGCTGCGCCGCGCCCGCGGCCGCGTCGCCACCGTCGCGGTGGAGGCGATGACCTTCCACCTGCCGGTGCGCGTGGGCGACGAGGTGAGCCTCTACGGCCACCTGCTCGGCGTCGGCCGGTCCTCGATCCGCGTGCATGTCGAGGCCTGGCGCCGCGACCGCACGGCGGATGACGCTGCGCGCGTGACGGAGGCGACCTTCACCTTCGTCGCGCTGGACGCCGCCGGGCGCTCGCGCCCGGTGCCCGCGTGATCAGGAGGCGCAGCTGACCGCCTGCAGCACGAAGAGCAGCGCGAGCGGCAGGATCGCCGCCATGCCGATCAGCGCGCCCGTCCATGTCGACGCGATGGCGCCGCCGATCGCGGCCCCCGCGATCGCCGCCACGAGGCCGACCAGGGCCGACACCCAAAGCGGCACGCGCCGCCGATCGGCCGCAGCCTGCCGGCCCGTTTCGACCATCGCCACCCCCTGAATCCGTCGCCGCCAGCGCCGCGACACATGTGACCGGAAGCCCAATACTCGCATGGCCCATCACCGCCACCGCAAGCCGAAAGGCCGGCCGATCGACGGCTGGCTCATCATCGACAAGCCCACCGGCATCGGCTCGACAGACGTCGTCGCCATCTGCAAGCGCGCCTTCCAGGCGCAGAAATGCGGCCATGGCGGCACGCTCGATCCGCTCGCGACGGGCGTGCTGCCGGTCGCCTTCGGCGCGGCGACCAAGACCGTGCCCTATGTGATGGACGGCACGAAGCAGTACCGCTTCACGCTGCGCCTGGGCGAGGCGCGGGACTCCGACGACGCCGACGGCAACGTGACGGGCACCAGGGAGGCCCGACCGACCGACGAGCAGATCCGCGCCGCGCTGCCCGCCTTCATCGGCGACATCATGCAGGTCCCGCCGATCTTCTCGGCCATCAAGGTGGCGGGCGAACGCGCCTATGACCTCGCCCGGGCGGGGGAGGCGGTGGAACTCGCCCCGCGTCCCGCGCGGGTGGACCGCTTCGAACTCATCGAGCGACCGGACGCCGACACGGCGGTCTTCTTCGTCGAGAGCGGCAAGGGCGTTTACATGCGCAGCTTGGCGCGGGACCTCGCGCAGTCCTGCGGCACGCTCGGCCACATCGCGGCACTTCGGCGCCTGCGGGTCGGGCCTTTCCTGGAA
Organism: Neoroseomonas rubea; assembly: GCF_016106015.1. GTDB lineage: Bacteria > Pseudomonadota > Alphaproteobacteria > Acetobacterales > Acetobacteraceae > Neoroseomonas > Neoroseomonas rubea. The sequence continues at coordinate 11,199 of NZ_JACADQ010000077.1, read as the reverse complement.
CAGGACGCCGTGCCGCTGGCGCGCATCCAGGAAGCGGAGCCTTCGACCGAGCTGCTGCGCCCGGTAACGATGGCGCTGGAGGACATTCCCGCGCTGCCGCTGACCGAAGCGGAAGCCGCACGCCTGTCCTTCGGCCAGCCCGTGCCGCTGGTGGAGCTGATGGGCCGCATCCCGCGGGAGGCCAACCCCGATGGCGGCCTGGCGCGCGCCATGGCGGGCGGGCGGCTGCTTGGACTCGCGCGGCTCGAGGAAGGGCTGGTCAAGCCGGAACGCTGGCTGGAGGCCGCACGGTAGGGCGGCAGCTCAGGCCGCGCGCTGGCCCGGCTTCGGCAGGAAGTCCTCGGCGGGTGCCGGGCGGCCGATGTGCCAGCCCTGCACCATGTCCGCCCCGAGCGTCTCCAGTACCGCGAGCTGCGCCGCGGTCTCCACGCCCTCGACCACCACCTGGTGGCCAAGCTGGTGGCACATGCCGATGATGCCGCGCACAATCGCCGCCGCGCGGCCGGCGGCCGGCGTACCGGCGCCGATCGCAGCCGTCAGCGACCGGTCGAGCTTGACCTTGGTGAGCGGCACCTCGCTGAGATAGCCGAAGGACGCATGGCCGGCGCCGAAATCGTCCAGTGCCACAGAGATGCCGCGGCGGATCAGTTCCTGCGTCACATGCCGGGCAGGGGCGAAATCCTCGAGCAGCACGCGTTCCGTCATCTCGATGCAGAGTCGGTCCGCGGCGATGCCGTGCCGCGCCAGGCACGCATCGACGGTCGCCAGGAAATCGGACGAGACGAGGAAGTACGGCGTGACATTGACCGCGATGACCGGCCGCGGCGCGGGGAAACCGGCGATGATCCGGCAGGCCTCGTTCAGCACCCAGGCGTCGAGCGCGGAGGCGATGCCGCTGCGCTCGGCGACGGGGATGAAGCTTCCGGGCGGGATGGGGCCATAGGCCTCGTGCGTCCAGCGCAGCAGGGCCTCGAAATCCGGCGGCGCCCCTTCGTCCCCCAGGCGTCGCACCGGCTGCAGTACGAGCCTGAGCGAGGAGCCACCCTCCTGGATGCAGCGACGGAGATCGGAGGCGAGCGTGTTCTTCGAGCCGATGCCGCTGACCGTCGCGTCGCTGAAGAAGCTGGCGCGGCCTCGTCCATCGTTCTTCGCGTTGTAGAGCGCGACGTCCGCGCCGCGCAGCAGGGCTGCTACGGTCGCCGCCACGGGCTCGGCCTGCTCCATGCGTCGCAGGGCGACGCCGATGGAGGCGCCGAGCGGCATCACATGCCCGTCGAAGCGGAGCGGTTCCGCCTGCAGCGCGGCAAGGATGCGGTCCGCGATGGCCCGCATCCGCTCCTCAGGGTTCGTGCCGGCGGGCAGGGTGGTGACGAGGACGAACTCATCCCCGCCAAGGCGTGCCGCCACATCATCCCCCCGCAGGGTGCGCGCGATCCGCTGCCCGGCTTCGCGCAGCACGGCGTCGCCGCCGGCATGTCCCAGGATGTCGTTGAAGGACTTGAAGCGGTCGAGGTCGATCAGCGCCGTCGCCACGAAGGTGCCGCGCCCGTCGCCGCGCGCGCGTTCGACGGCATCGGTCAGCGCCTCCTCGAACATGCGGCGGTTGCCCAGGCCGGTCAGCGGGTCCTTGAGCGCGAGGTCCGACATCTCATGGATGCGCAGCGCCGTCGCCACACCCTGCGCGAGGTCGCGTAGCGCCTCGATCACCTGGGGATCAGCGTCGCGCGGCACGCGGTCGATGATGCACAGGCTGCCCAGCACCTCGCCGGTCGGCGACTTGAGCGGCGCCCCGGCGTAGAAGCGCATGCCGAACTCGCCGGTGACGAGCGGGCTGTCGCGGAAGCGTGGGTCGAGCCTGGCGTCGGGACAGACCAGGACATCGTCCGGGGTCTCCAGCACATGGGCGCAAGCGGCGATGTCGCGCGGTACCTCGGTGACGCCGGGAGGCAGGCCGCGGGAGGATTTGAACCAGACGCGGTCCCGATCGACCAGGGAAATGGTGGCGACCGGCGTGCGGGCCACGCTGGCCGCGAGGCGCGTGAAGACCTCGAACCGTTCTTCCGGCGGGGTGTCGAGGATGCCCATGCGCTGGAGGAGGTGCAGCCTCCGCCGCTCCGCCTCGTCGGCCGGCGTGCCGGTCCCGGTCTCCTCCATGTGCGGGCTTCCTTTGCTTGCTCGCAATCGCCCGGCGCGGGGCACAATTCATTTGGAAGTGAAAATGGATAAGGAACGCCTAACCCAGCGATCGCTGGACACGGGGCGGGAATTCAGCGATACGCGCCGCTCTCGACTGGGCCCCAGGTGCCCGGTGGCGACCGCGCTGGCCGACATCCCGGCGCCGGCCCCCACCGTCCGCCAGGGTCATTCGTCCCTTCCGGGATGGATTCCGCGCTTCGCGCGGCGGCGGGCGCCCAGGGGCCCTCAGGGCCGGGGCGGCATGTCGTCCAGCCGAAGGGGCAAGGCCCCCGGCCAACAGGAGAATAACCCGATGTCGATCACCGCCGAGCGCCGCCAGGCGCTCATCAAGGACTATGCGACCGGCCCGAACGACACCGGCAGCCCGGAAGTGCAGGTCGCCATCCTGTCCGAGCGCATCGTCAACCTGACCGAGCACCTCAAGACCCACGCGAAGGACTTCCATTCGCGCCGCGGCCTGCTCGTGCTCGTCGGCCAGCGCCGCGGGCTGCTCGACTACCTGAAGCGCAAGGACCAGAAGCGCTACGAGACGCTGATCGGCCGGCTGAACCTGCGCCGCTGATCCCATCCGACCCGGACGGCCGTAGGGCCCCGTGCCGAAAGGCACGGGGCCTTTCGCGTTGATGGCGCCCGCTTGACCGTCCCGCGCCGCCCGCTTAAGTAACCACCCGGTTACTTCGGGAGGAAACGGGGTGGGTCTGCGGCGCGAGGATTGGCCGGCGGGGATCGCCGCGCGGCTCATGGCCGGCACCGTCATCCCGGCCCATCCGCTGGCGCTGCGCGCCGACCGCACACTCGATGCGCGGCGGCAGAAGGCGCTGTCGCGCTACTACCTCGATGCCGGGGCGGGCGGGCTCGCCGTCGGCGTCCACACCACGCAATTCGCGATCCGCCCGCGCGGCCTGTACGAACCCGTGCTGCGCATCGCCGCCGAAGCGGCGGCCGAGCGCGACACGCCGCCCATCCTGGTCGCCGGCGCGATCGGGCGGACGGAGCAGGCGGTGGCGGAAGCGCGCATCGCGCGTGGCCTCGGCTACCACGCCGTGCTGCTGTCCCTCGCCGCCTGGAAGGGCGCGCATGAGGACGAGATCGTCGCGCATTGCGAAGCGGTGGCGGCCGAGATGCCGCTGTTTGGCTTCTACCTGCAGCCCGCGGTGGGCGGCGTGGCGCTGCCGGCCTCCTTCTGGAAGCGCTTCGCGGCGATTCCGAACGTCGTCGCGATCAAGATCGCACCGTTCAACCGCTACGCCACGCTGGATGTGCTGCGCGGCGTGCTCGAAGCGTGCGCGGAGGAGCGCGTCGCGCTCTACACCGGCAATGACGACCACATCGTCGCCGACCTGCTGACGCCCTTCCGCCTGTCGCATGAGGGGCGCGCCACCACCCTGCGCATCGTCGGCGGGCTGCTCGGCCACTGGTCGGTCTGGACGCGTGGCGCGGTGCAGCTTCACGCGCGCTGCCGGGCCGCCGCGCTCGAGAACCGCGTGCCGACAGACCTGCTCGCGCTGGATGCGGCGGTCACGGAGATGAACGCCGCCGTCTTCGACGTCGCGCACGACTATCACGGCGTCATCGCCGGCTGCCATGAGGTGCTGCGCCGCCAGGGGCTGCTGGAAGGCATCTGGTGCCTCGATGAGCATGAGACGCTCTCGCCCGGCCAGGCGGAGCTGCTCACCGTCGTTGCCGAACGCTACCCGCTGCTGACGGATGACGGCTTCGTCGCGGCCAATCTCGATCGCTGGCTTTCGTAGAAGGACCTGAACGCATGGCGGAACGCCGCATCGGCCTCATCATGAACGGCGTCACCGGCCGGATGGGGATGAACCAGCACCTGATCCGCTCGATCGCCGCGATCCGCGCCGATGGCGGCGTGAAGCTCGCGAATGGCGACACCATCATGCCAGACCCGGTGATTGTCGGGCGCAACCGGGCGAAGCTGGAGGCGCTGGCGCGCGCGCACGGGATTTCGCGCGTGAGCACGGACCTCGATGCCTGCCTTGCCGATCCGAAGGACGAGATCTTCTTCGACGCGGCGACGACGCAGATGCGCGCATCCCTGCTGCGCAAGGCGATCGCCGCGGGCAAGCACATCTATTGCGAGAAGCCGACCGCCGACACGCTGGCGGACGCGCTCGACGTCGCGCGGCTGGCGAAGGAAAAGGGGATCAAGAACGGCGTGGTGCAGGACAAGCTGTTCCTGCCCGGGCTGCGCAAGCTGAAGATGGTGATCGACAGCGGCTTCCTCGGCCGCATCTGCTCGGTGAAGGGCGAATTCGGCTACTGGGTCTTCGAGGGCGACCTGCAGCCCGCGCAGCGCCCGTCCTGGAACTACAAGAAGGCCGAGGGCGGCGGCATCATCCTCGATATGCTCTGCCACTGGCGCTACGTGCTGGACAACCTGTTCGGCAACGTCGAGTCCGTCTCCTGCCTCGGCGCCGTGCACATCCCCGAGCGGATCGGGGAGGACGGCAAGCCCTACAAGGCGGATGCGGACGACGCGGCCTACGCCACCTTCCAGCTGGAAGGCGGCGTCGTCGCGCATATCAACTCCTCCTGGGTCACGCGCGTCCGCCGCGACGACCTCGTCACCTTCCAGGTGGACGGCACGCATGGCTCGGCCATCTCCGGCCTGCACAAATGCTGGACGCAGTCGCGCGTCGCGACCCCCAAGCCCGTCTGGAACCCCGACCAGCCGCAGACCATCGACTTCTTCGGCGGCTGGCAGGAAGTGCCGACGACGCAGGACTTCCCGAACGGCTTCCGCGTGCAGTGGGAGGAATTCCTGAAGCACGTGGCCGGCGAACGTCCCGACTATCCGTGGAACCTGCTGGCGGGTGCCAAGGGCGTGCAGCTCGCCGAAGCCGGGCTGAAGTCATGGGCCGAGCGCCGCTGGATCGACCTGCCGAAGCTGGATGCGTGATCCGATGACCGAAGCGCCAACCCACCCCGCGAAGCCTCGCTTCGCGGGGGCCCCGGGGAAGGGCGCGGCGGTCTGAATCGGATCACCAAAGGAGACTCACGATGCCCACGATCAACCTGCCCAACGGCGAAGGCCGCATCGAGGCCTTCGCCACCTCCGCCCCGCGCGACTTCCCGCGCGCCACGCCGCCCTTCCCGCGCGTGGCCCTCGCCGCCGCGCATGTGGTGGCGGACCCGCTGGCGGAGCAGGACCCCTGGCTCGACGTGAAGATCGACTGGGACCGCACCATCGCCTATCGCCGCTACCTCTGGTCGCTCGGCCTCGGCGTGGCGGAGGCGATGGACACGGCGCAGCGCGGCATGGGCCTCGACTGGGCCGGCGCGCAGCAGCTGATCCGCCGCTCGCTGGATGCGATGAAGGAGGTGCCCGGCGCGGTGATGGCAAGTGGCGCCGGCACGGATCACCTGACCCCCGGCCCCGACGTGACCGTGGACGACGTCATCCGCGCCTATGAGGAACAATGCGAGGCCGTCGAGGCAATGGGCGGGCGCATCATCCTCATGGCGTCCCGCGCGCTGGCGAAGGCCGCGAAGTCCCCGGCGGACTACGAGCGCGTCTATGGCCGCATCCTCTCCCAGGTGAGGCAGCCCGTGATCATCCACTGGCTGGGGGAGATGTTCGACCCGGCGCTGGAAGGCTACTGGGGCAACCACGACCACATGGCGGCGATGGAGACGGCGCTCGCCGTGATCCATGCCCATGCCGAAAAGGTCGACGGGGTGAAGATCTCCCTGCTGGACGACAAGAAGGAGATCGCGATGCGTCGCCGCCTGCCGCGTGGCGTGCGCATGTACACGGGCGACGACTTCAACTACGCGGAGCTGATCGCGGGCGACGAGCACGGGCACAGTGACGCGCTGCTCGGCATCTTCGACCCGATCGCGCCGGCGGTGGGCGGTGCGCTCGCTGCGCTGTCGCGCAACGACCTTTCCACCTTCCACGACATCCTGGCGCCGACGGTCCCGCTCAGCCGCCACATCTTCAAGGCCCCCACGCGCTTCTACAAGACGGGCGTGGTCTTCATGGCCTGGCTTAACGGGCACCAGGACCATTTCGTGATGGTGGGCGGCCAGCAATCCACGCGCTCCATCCAGCATTTTTCCGAGTTGTTCCGCCTCGCCGACAAGGCCGGGCTGCTGCGGGACCCGGACCTGGCGGTCGCACGGATGCGCACGCTGCTGACCGTGCACGGCGTCGCGTGATGCGCCAGGTTCTGGTTCCCAAAGGCCCTTCGGCCTTTTGTGGGGAGAGGTCCGGAGAGGGGCGACGCCCCTCTCCGGGACACCCGGCATGACCCTTCCCGGCCCCCTCTCCCTCAACACCGTCACCGTCAAGCCGCTCACGCTCGCCCAGGCCATCGAGGCGTGCGCGCGCCACGGCATCCCCGGCATCTCCCCCTGGCGCGACGTGCTCCAGGCCATGGGCGTGGACAAGGCGGCGCAGCACATCCGCGACGCAGGCCTGCGCGTCACCGGCCTCTGCCGCGGCGGCATGTTCACGGTGGGCAAGCGCGCCGAGGCTATCGAGGACAATCGCCGCGCCATCGCCGAGGCTCATGCGATCGGCGCCGACTGCCTGGTGATGGTCTGCGGCGGCCTGCCGCAGGGATCGAAGGACCTGCCCGGGGCGCGGGAGATTGTGCGCGACGGCCTCGCCACCATCCTGCCCGAAGCCCGCGCGGCTGGTGTCACGCTCGCGCTCGAGCCGCTGCACCCGATGACCTGCGCGGACCGCTCGGTGCTCTCGACGCTCGGCCAGGCGCTCGACCTGTGCGACGAGCTGGGCGAAGGCACAGGCGTCGCGGTCGATGTCTACCATGTGTGGTGGGACCCTGACCTCGCGCGGCAGATGGCGCGCGCGAAGGGCCGCATCGCCGGCTTCCATGTGTGCGACTGGAAGGTGCCGACGACCGACCTCGTGTTCGACCGCGGCCTGCCCGGCGAAGGGGTGATAGACATTCCCGCCATCCGCGCCATGGCCGAGGCTTCGGGCTGGACCGGCGGGGTCGAGGTGGAGATCCTCTCGAACCATTGGTGGGCGCAGGACCCGGAGACGGTGCTGCGCGAGGTCAAGGCCCGCCACGCCTTCTGCTGAACAAGAAACGAACCGGGAGACGCCGATGAACGCCACGCGCCGCAGCCTTTTCGCCGCCACGCTCCTCGCGCCCGCCGTGGCGCGCGCCCAGGCCTGGTCGCCGACGCGACCGGTCCGCTTCGTCGTGCCTTTCCCCGCCGGGGGCGCGACCGATGTCGTCGCGCGCGTGCTCGGCGAACGCATGCAGGAGACGCTCGGCCAGCCGGTGGTGGTGGAAAACCGGACCGGCGCCGGTGGCAATGTCGGCGTCGAGAACGTCGTGCGCAGCGCGCCCGAGGGCACCACCATCCTGATGGGCACGACCGGCACGCTGACGGTGAACCCGCATCTCTACGCGACGCTCGGCTTTGATCCGCTGCGCGACCTGACGCCCATCTCCATGGCCTTCACGACGGACCACGTGCTGGTGGTGAACCCTTCCGTCGCGGCGAACACGGCGCAGGAATTCCTCGCGCTCGCGCGCGCGCAGCCGGGGCGCCTGTCCTACGGCTCGGCGGGGTCGGGGTCCTCCACCCATACGGTGCCGGAGCTCTTCAAGCTCGCCGCGCGCGTCGACATCGCCCATGTGCCCTATCGCGGCAGCGCGCCGGCGCTCAACGACCTGGTGGCGGGCACGATCCAGATGATGCTCGACCAGATCCCCTCGGCGATCGGGCAGATCCGCGGCGGGCGCGTGCGCGCGCTGGCGGTGACCGGCGCGCGGCGCTCGCCCCTGCTGCCGGACGTGCCGACGATGGCGGAGATCGGCCTGCCAGACGCGCAGGCGACATCCTGGGGCGCGGTCATGGCGCCGGGCGGGCTGCCCGCGCCGATCGTCGCACGCTTCAACGCGGCGATCGCCGATGCGCTCGGCCAGCAGGCGGTGAAGGACCGGCTTGCTGCCGCAGGCGCTGATGGCGTCGGCTCCAGCGCTGAGGAACTCGCGGCCTATCTGCGGGCGGAATCCGCGAAATGGGCGCGCGTGGTGCGGGAAGCACGGATCACGGTGAACTGACAGGATGGGGGGAGAAGGGAACTTCTCCCCCCACACCCCCCTCAACCTTCTTTATCACCTGGGCACGACCTTCGGCCGTCAGTCTCCAACCGACACAGAAGGTTCGGGGGGCACGGGGGAAGTTCCCTTCCCCCCGCCTCAGATCGCCTCTCCACCACGGAAGCGCATGAAGCCGCGCGGCCGCCCCTCGCCGAAGGCGATCACCTCGTAGGTATCCGGCGCCACGCCCGGCACTTCCATCCCCGGTGCGCCCACCGGCATGCCGGGCACGGCGAGGCCGCGGATGCCGGGCGTGCGAAGGTCCAGCAGCCGCCGCACCGCCACCGCCGGCACGTGCCCTTCCAGCACGATCCCCCCGACCAGCCCCGCATGGCAGGAGACGAGGTCCAGCGGCGTGCCGAGCCGGCGGCGGATGGCGGAAAGGTCGCGCAGGAGCGTGTCCTCCACCGCAAAGCCCGCCGCGCGCATATGCTCGATCCAGGCGCCGCAGCAGCCGCAGGACGGGTCGCGCCACACCTGCAGCCGCAGCGCTGCCTCCGCCCGCGCCAGGCGCGGCGCGGCCAGCACCGCGAGTCCCGCCAGGATCGCCGTGCGCCGGCTTGTCTCGATCATCGCTTCCTCTCCCGTCGCGCTACGCCGGGCCATCATGTCGCGGCGAAGCCGGCGGATGCCAGCGTCGCCACGCGCAGCGCACGGAATGGTGCCTGCGCAGGCATCAGACCGGCACGAGGCAGGTGATGCGCGCCGGGGTCTGCTCGCTCAGGAAGATGCGCCCGTCCGGTCCGCGCCACATGCCATGCGCCCCGTTCAGCACCGGCCGGCAGCGGCCCAGGATCGTCCCGTCAGGTGCGAGCAGCGACATCTGCGGTACCTGGTCCGTCACATAGAGGCCACCGCCCGGCGCACCGTGCACGCTCATCGGCTTGTGATTCCCGCGCCAGTCCGCGAGCCACATCCCGTCCGGCGTGAAGACCTGCACGCGGTTGTTCTCCCGGTCGGCCACCGTCACGCGTCCATCGGGCAGCACCCAGACGGAGTGCGGCGTCGTGAACTCGCCGGGACCCGAACCCTCGCGGCCCCACTTGCCCATCGGCGTGCCCTCCGCGCTGAAGCGGTGCACGACCGACGCCGCGTAGCCGTCCGCGACGTAGATTGTGCCGTCGGCGGCGAAGGCGACGTCGCAGGGCGCGTTGAAGGGCTCGCCGGGGTGGTGCCGGCGGCCGATGCCGCCGAGCCGCTTGCCGTCCCGAGAGAAGACGATCACCTCCTGCGCATCGCGGTCCACGACGAAGACGCGCCCGTCCGGGTGGACGGAGAGCATGTGCCCGTCCGCCACCTCGGCCCCGCCCCAGGCATCGATGCGCCGCCCATCCGGCGCGAGCACCACCACGGCGGGGCCTTCCGGATCGGCGATCGGATCCTGGCGCAGCTGGACATAGACGCGGCCTTCCGCGTCGCAGGCGACGTCGCTCGGCACGCCGGCGCCGCGCGGCACGTCGCCCCAGGGGCGCTCCACCCGGTAGCGCGTTTCGCCGAGGCGGACGAAAAGGTCGTGGCGCGGCATGGCGGGGCTCCTTCGAATGCGGGTGCAGCGTGGCGCGCGCGGCGGCTGGCGGCAACTTGACGCACGGACCGCGGCGCGGGCAGAGGGGCGGAGGAGACCAACAGGACCATGCCGCCCGATCCCCCGTCCCGCATCGGCCCGGCGCTGGTCATCGTCGCCATCCTGCTCGTTGCGCTGATCCAGGTGGCGAGCCTGGGCAGCGCGGTGGCGCCACGCGTGTTCGACGGTGGGCTGGCCGACCCCGACGCCTATCTCCGCCTCATCCGCATCCTCGACCTCCGGGAGGGCGCCGGCTGGTTCGACGACGTGACGCCGCGCCTCAACGCACCGGATGGGCTGCTCGTGCAGTGGACGCGCCCGGTCGACCTGCTGATCCTGCTGCCGGCCCTGCTGCTGGAGGCGCTGGCCGGGCTGTCGCCGCGCCAGGCGCTGCTCGTCTCGGGCATCATCCTGTCCCCAGTGCTGCACGCGGGGGCAGTCGTCGCGGCCGCCTGGGCGGCGCGCGCCATCTGGCCCGGATCGGCGCCGTGGCACGCGCTGGTGCTGGCGGCCGGGGCGCCGGCGGCCGTCACCTACAGCGGCTTCGGGCGGGCGGATCATCACGCGATGATCCTGCTCGCCATCACGCTGGCGATCGGCGCGGCGCTGCGCGCGCTCTCCCCGAACGGCGGCGCGCGCGCGGCCTTCGCCGCGGGGGCGGCGCTCGGTCTCGGCGTCTGGACGGGGCCGGAAGTCCTGCTCGTCGCCGCGCCGCTGCTGCTGGCAACGGGGTTCGCGGCGGTGGTCGCGGAGGATGGCCGCCGGCTCGCCACGCAGGGGGAACGCATGGCGCTCGGCATGGCGGGGATGATCGTCCTCGCCATGCTGGTCGAGCACGCGCCAGCCGAATGGCTCGTGGCAGAATATGACCGCGTGTCGGTCCACCACCTGGCGATCGCGCTGCTCGCCGCCGCCGTCTTTCGCATCGCGCGGATCGCGGGCACGGCGCCGCGCGGTCCGCGGTTCGCCATCGCGGCCCTGGCCGGGGGCGTGGCGCTCGCCGTGCTCATCCTGCTCTTCCCAGGGACGCTGAAGGGTCCTCTCGGCAACGCCGACGGGCCGACCATGCTCCACCTGTTTCCGCTGATCGGCGAGAACCGCCCGCTGCCTCCCTTTGCGGAGGGCTCGCTGCTTGAGGCCGCGGTCTATGCCGGCGGCACGGCGCTGGGCGGCGCGCTGGCCCTCACGCTGGCCTTCCCTGGCTGGCGGCGGGATGGGCGCTGGCCGGCGGGCCTGGCGCTCGCGGCGATCCTGGTCGTCGGCGTCGCAGCGAGCTTCGCGGCGCGGCGCTTCACGCTCGATCTCGCGCCCGCGGCGGCGATCGCGGCGGCG
>NZ_JACADQ010000769.1 GCF_016106015.1 Neoroseomonas rubea | reverse complement strand
GATGCCCGATGCTGCCATGCACGGAATAGACGATGGTCTGGCCGTGCGTGCGCAGGTCGTTCTCGTCGCCATACAGGTCGGTGATCCAGGACAGCGCCTGGGCGGGCGGCGTGATGTCGTCGCCTTCGGAGCAGAAGACGATGATCGGCGACTGGATCGCGCGCATGTCCACGCGCGTGCCGTCGGAGAAGATCAGCTCCCCCGTCGCCAGCCGGTTGCCGACGAAGAGCTGGTCGACGATGAACTGCATCTCCTCGGCGTTCAGGCGGACATGCCCGCCCCACCATTGCTCGAAGCCGAGGTAGCGGTCCGCGGCGCGATCGACATCGGCCCAGACCTCGTACTGCTTGGTCCAGTAGGTGTTGGCGGGGTTGCCGCTCTCGAAGTTCGACACGAGCCAGGCGCCGTCGAACTTGCCGCCGCCGAGGTCGCCCGTCATGGCGGTGAGCCAGGATCCGCCCAGCAGGCCCCCAAGGTAGCGCATCGGCGCCTTGCCCTCGGTGCCCGCCCAGGTCGAG
>NZ_JACADQ010000768.1 GCF_016106015.1 Neoroseomonas rubea | reverse complement strand
CCCGCGCTGCACGGCGCGGCGCCGCTGACGGGCGCGGCCGACGCGACCGGCGCGGCCGACGTTGCCTGGCTGCGACTGGACGGCGCGCCGATGCGGCACGGGGACTGGGCCGATCCCGGTGCGCGCGGCCTGGCGATGCTGCTGCACGCGGCGGGGGACCGCGCGCTGGTCGCGATCCAGGGCGGCGATGCGCCGGCGACGCTGTCTCTGCCGCCACCACGGCCCGGCCATCGCTGGCGGCTCCTGGCCGACAGCGGTGACCCGGCACGGACCGGCATGGCGGACGGGACGCACGCCCTCGCGCCGCGCAGCGTCGCCTGGTTCGGCGAGGACGCGCCGGCGCCACGGCCGCCCGCCGCGGCCAATCCGTCGCTGCTGGGGGAGCTCGCGCGCGAAGCGGGCATCGACACCGCCTGGCACGACATCGCCGGCACGCGCCACGCGGTGCCGGAGGGCACGCTGCGCGCGCTGCTCGACGCGCTCGGCCTGCCCGCAGGGACGGCCGCGCAGGCGCGCGACA
>NZ_JACADQ010000767.1 GCF_016106015.1 Neoroseomonas rubea | reverse complement strand
GGCGGGGAGGCGCGGCTGCTCGCCTGCACCCGCCGTGCCGGCGGCTGGCCGCATGTCGCCATCGTCACGGCGGGCCCCTCCGGCCCCGTGGTCGCGGACGGCGTCGCCACCTCCCTACCGGTGATCGAGCGGCTGGCGACCGGGCGCAGCGCGGGCACCGCGGCGGGCTCGCGCTCGGCCGCGCTCGAACTCGCCGTCGCGCGGCTGTCGGCCGATGCCTTCAGCGCCACCGATGTCGGCCGCTACGAACAGCTGATGGCGCTCGGGCGCGACCTGAACCAGACCGAGAACTTCGCCGCCGCCGAGGATGCCTACCGCGCGGCCCTCGCCGTGCAGGAACGCGTGCTGGGGCGGGACAATCCGAACATCGCGACCGCCATGCTGCATCTGGCGGTCAACCTGTCGAACCAGCGGCGGCTCGCCGATGCGGGCGCGCTGCTCGACCGCGCGGCGCCGCTCGCCCCGCGCGCGGCGGACCCGGCGACACCCGCGCGCCTGCTGCACTACCGGGCGCTGCACGCGCT
>NZ_JACADQ010000766.1 GCF_016106015.1 Neoroseomonas rubea | reverse complement strand
GCACCCGAGGCGCGGGACCGTGCCCGCGCCGCCATGCTGCACCGCGACGGCCTGCGCGCGCTGCGCCCGCCCCGGGGTCAGACCGCCGATCCTGACCGCGCCGCCCGCCTGATCGAGGAGGCGGCGCGCCTCGGCGATCCCGACGCGCAATTGCTGCTGGCCGGCAGCCACCTTTTTCGCCCGGATGGCGGGCGCGACGTCGCGGCCGCGATCCCCTGGCTGCATCGTGCGGCGCATCAGGGGCAGGCCGAGGCGCAGTACCGCCTGGCGCGGCTCCTCGAAAGCGGGGACGGCACGCCGCGCGACGCCGGCTGGGCGGCGCTGTGGTTCCATCGTGCGGCCGAGCGGGGGCATCCCGAGGCCGCCTTTGCCTTCGCCATGCTGCAGGTCGCGGGCGAAGGCACCGCGCGGGACGAGGCGGAGGCACTCGCGCGCATGGGGACGGCCGAGCGTCGCGGCGTTGCGGCCGCTGGCCGATACCGGCGTGCGCTGGCCGCCCGCGTGCCGGCGGCCGAGGCGCGCGGTGCCTTCG
>NZ_JACADQ010000765.1 GCF_016106015.1 Neoroseomonas rubea | reverse complement strand
GTCGTGACGTCTTCCGATCTGCCTATGGCGGCGCGGCGGCGCTCGGCGCGCTCGCCTATCGTGCCTGGCAGGGCTGGCAGCAGAACCAGCCGCCGGCGCAGGCCGCGCAGCAGCCGGGTGGCGCGCCGCCCGCGCTGCCGCCGCCCGAGTTCCAGGCGACGACGCCCGATTTCCAGCTGGCGCTGGTGCGCGCCATGGCCGGCGCGGCGATGGCCGATGGCCATGTCGACGCCGCGGAGCGCACCGCCATCTTCACGCAGATGGATCGCCTCGGCCTGGATGCGGAGACGAAGGGCTTCGTCTTCGACCTGCTGCAGCGCCCGCCGGGCCTTGATGACATCGCGTCCGGCGCGACGACGCAGGAACAGGCAGCCGAGATCTACCTCGCCGCGCGGCTCGCGATCGATCCCGACCATCCGGCGGAGCGCGCCTGGCTCGACGCGCTCGCGGCGCGCATGCGCCTGCCGGCGGGGCTTGCCGCGCATCTCGACAGCCAGGCGGCGGGGCTCGGCGCGCCGCCCGGCTGATCGCGCCGGCCCGGC
>NZ_JACADQ010000764.1 GCF_016106015.1 Neoroseomonas rubea | reverse complement strand
CTGGTGTGACCGGAGTCTCAGACGTGCGCTCTTCCGATCTGCCCGCAGCGGCGCTGCTGGCCGGGCCGCTGCTGGCGCGACACCTGCCGGGGCAGGTGGGGCCCTGGCTCGGCCCTGTGCTGGCTGCGCTGCCAGTGCTCGGGCTCCTCCTCCTGCTGCGATAGGGCGAGATCCGCTCGGCCGCTTCCGCCGGATCGGATCCCCTTCTGCGTAAATCGTTGATTCTAGGTCGCTATCCGGCCGCGCGGATGCAGCGTGATCGGATCGTGCTGTCGTGCGCGACCGGGAAGGGCGGGGCGCCCGCTCACTCGCAATTTCGCGCGTTTTGCCCTGCACAGCGGCAGCGATTCGGCGCTAAGGAACGGAAAACACATACGGTTCGTTCGAATGCGGCGCATCGCGCTTACCGGCCTTGGCGGGGTTGTCCTGCTGCTGGCCGCCCTTTTCGCCCTGCGGTTCCTGGACGGCGCGCCGCGCCCGCCGGCGCGCGCGCCTTCGCCCGCGGCGGGAACCGCGCCGGCCTAGATCCGAAGAGTACACGATC
>NZ_JACADQ010000763.1 GCF_016106015.1 Neoroseomonas rubea | reverse complement strand
GTGCCGGAGAAGGTGCGGGTCGCGGGGTCGAAGGACAGCCAGGCCGGCAGGGGCGAGCCATCGGCCAGCGTCGCGGTGTAGGCGAGGCTGTCGCCTGTGTCGGGATCTGCGAAGGCTCCGGCGGGCACAGTGAAGGTGAAAGCGGCGTCCTCGGTCGTGGTGGTATCGGTCAAGCCCGCCACGACAATCGGAGCGTCGTTGGTGTTGGCAACCGTCAGCGTGAAATCGTCGCTGGCGCTGGAGCCGCTGCTGTCGGTCGCCGTGACGCGAACGGAGATGGTGCCGACATCGTCATTCGCGGGTGTGCCGGAGAAGGTGCGGGTCGCGGGGTCGAAGGACAGCCAGGCCGGCAGGGGTGAGCCATCGGCCAGCGTCGCGGTGTAGGCGAGGCTGTCGCCCGCATCGGGATCGCCGAATGCGCCGTTCGGGACCTGATAGCTGAAGGCGCTGTCCTCGGTCGCCGATCGGTCCGCGATCGGGTTGGCGAGTGTCGGAGCGTCGTTGGTGTTGGCAACAGTCAGCGTGAAATCGTCGCTGGCGCTGGAACCGCT
>NZ_JACADQ010000762.1 GCF_016106015.1 Neoroseomonas rubea | reverse complement strand
GCGGGGCCGACCCGCGCGCCGCCCGCGCCTTCGCCGGCACCGCGGCCCGGGAGGCGCTGCCCAGGACGCCCTTCGCCCGCACGCGCATCTGGTTCCCACGCACGGTGGAGGCCGCGCCCTTGGCCGGCGCGCGCCTCGCCCATCCGCTGCTCGGCATGGCGGAGACGCGCGAGCCTGGGCGCTGGACCGCCTGGATCGACACGGACCTCGCCCCCTGGCTCGCCGACCACAGGCTGCTCGGCGACGCGGTGCTGCCCGCGGCCGCGATGGCCGAGGCGGCGCTCGCCGCCGCCGCCGCGCACCACCCGGAGGCGCCAGCGCTGGAGGTGACGGACCTCGCCATCCTCCGCCCGCTGCCGCTCGAGCCGGGCCGCACGCGGCAGTTGCGCGTGGTGACCGAGGATGACGGCGGCTTCGTGCTGGAAGCGCGCCGCCGCCTTGCCGAGGACGCCTGGAGCCAGGTCGCCCGCGCCCGCATCGCCGCCCTGCCGTGCCTGCCCGCCACGCCCACGCCCACCGCCGCCGGCCCGCGGCGCATGACGGGCGCGGAGG
>NZ_JACADQ010000761.1 GCF_016106015.1 Neoroseomonas rubea | reverse complement strand
CATCGCGCCGCCAGCGACCAGGCCCGCGCCGAGGCCCGCGCCGCGGTCGCCGCCGCGTTGCAGCAGGCCCAGGCCGCGAGCGACGCCAAGGCCGCCGAGGTGAATGCCCGCATCAACGCCCAGATCGCCGAGGCCGAGGCGCGCATCGAGGCCGCCCGCACGGCGGCGATGGGCGCGATCCGCGGCGTCGCGACGGACACGGCGGAGGCCCTCGTCTCCCGCCTGACCGGCGTCGCCGACCGCGGGAAGGTGGAAGCGGCCGTCGGCCGCGTCCTTGCAGCGAGCGGGAGGGCCTGATGTCGGATCCGAAGTTCTGGGTCGCCGTCTCCTTCGTCCTCTTCTTCGTCTTCCTGGGGAAGAAGATCTTCGGCGCGCTCGGCGGCGCGCTGGACGGTCGGGCGGATGCGATTCGCCGCCAGCTCGATGAGGCATCGCACCTGCGCGCCGAAGCCGAGAAGATGCTCGCCGCCGCCGAGGCCGAGCGCACCGCCGCGGCCGCCGAGGCCGAGCAGCTGCTGGCCAGCGCGCGCGCCGAGGCCGAGCGCGTGGCGACC
>NZ_JACADQ010000760.1 GCF_016106015.1 Neoroseomonas rubea | reverse complement strand
TGCGGCGCGCCTCGGCGCGGATCGGCGGCGCCGACCTCGTGCTGGCCGGCACGCTCGCGACGGGGGCCGCGCCGCGCCTTGGCGACGTGGTGCTGGAAGCGGTCGCGGGCGCCGACAGCGCCTTCGCCGTGCCGCTCGCACGCTGGGTGACCGTGCCGCGCGGGCTTGCCGCCCTGCCGCTCCGGCTGCGGATGACGGGCGGCGGGCCGCTCGACGCGCTGGCCCTGGCAGGGGAGGCGGAGCTCGGCGAATTGCGCGCCGAAGGCCAGGCGAGCCTGAACCTTCCCCAGTCGCGCTTCGGCGGCAATGTCACGCTGCGCCATCCGGGCGCGCCGCGGCTCGCGCTGCAGCTCGGCGCGGCCGAACCGCCGGCCTGGCTGGGCGAGGGGTCCTTTTCGCTGATCGCCGCGGTCACCGGCGGGCCCGGCACGATCCAGGCCGACAACCTGGAACTGGTCGCGGGCGGGCTGCGGGCGCGCGGGCAGATCGGCGTGGCCCTCGGGGCCGCGCGGCCGCGGCTGACGGGGCGGATCGCGGCGAGACTCGAAGAGCACAC
>NZ_JACADQ010000076.1 GCF_016106015.1 Neoroseomonas rubea | reverse complement strand
AACTTCGCCAATTGCCGGAACGCCGCGAGCCGGGGGAACGCGCGCCGGCGGCGGGCTCACCTGTGCGGGCGCCGGCGGCGGCGGCGGCTCGGGCGCGCAAGCCGCGAGCAGCAGCAGCGGCGCGAGAATGACGAGCAGCGCGGTGTGCCGCAGAAGCCCCGACCGGACGGTCATCTTTTTACCAGCACGCATCTCGCTCATCTCCATCGATTGGCTCATGGACACTGGAGAATACAACGGCAATCCTCATACCATTGTCAAACGGGCCGCCTTCAAACATGGCGGAGGTCGAGGAGAGGAACGTGTCGCGCGCGCCGGAGTGTGGAATGGAACCAGGCGAGCCGCGAATCTTGACGTCCAGCCCGCCTAAGCTGTCGCGACGCCGGGCGCTCGCTGGCGGGGCTGCGGCGGTTGGCTCCGCCCTGGGCCTAGGCGCATGCGGCGGACGCTCGGAGCCTCGGCCGAACCCCGTCAGCGCGGTGCCGAGGTCGGATGGCGAACTCGCCGGACTGTTCGCCGGACCGAATGAGTTGCACGTCGGCGGCCAGCCGCTGGATGCCGACCTGCTCCGGCGGTTCTACGAACGGCGAGGCTACCGACCGGTCTGGCCGGGCCTGGAGGCGCAGGCGGACGCCCTGACGGGCACGGTCCTGCGCGCCGCCGACCATGGGCTGGACCCGGACATGTTCCACGCCGGGCTGCTGCAGCGGAAGGAAACCTTGCCGCCGCTGCGGCAGGAACTCCTCCTCACCAACGCGGTCCTCTCCTACGCCGCGGCGCTGGCGCACGGCGCCGTGCCCGCCGAACGACGGAAGGGATTCGAGGCGCTGGCACCGCGCCCGGTTGACGTGGTCGACGTGCTGGACCGGGCTCTCCTGCGCGAGGATCCGGCGGAGGAGATCGAGGCGCTGTCGCCGCAGACGCCGACATATCTCGCGCTGCGGGCGATGATGCTGGCACCGCGCCGGCCCGGCCCGGCGCCCACGACGGCACGCGCGAGGACGGCAGCGGCAGCGGCAGCAGCGGAGGCCGAGGCGCGCCTGCGCAGCCTGAAGGTCAACATGGAGCGGGAACGCTGGCTGCCGCGCCGGCTGCCGCCGGACCGGGTCTGGGTGAACATCCCCAACCAGCGCCTGGTGTTCTATCGCGACGGGCGGCCCGTCTTCACGACCCGGGTCGTCGTCGGCGATGTCGCCGAACGCAACCAGAGCCCCGAATTCGACGCCCTTATCGAGGCAGGCTTCTTCAATCCGCCCTGGGTGGTGCCGCGCGACATCGTCGAGGCGGAGATCCTGCCGCGGATCGCCCGGGAGCCCGACTACCTCGCGCGCAACAACATGGTCATGCGCGCCAATGGCGAGGTCGAGCAGATGCCAGGGCCGACCGCGGGGCTCGGCTACGTCTTGTTCGACATGCCGAACCGCTTCGATGTGTACCTGCACGATACGCCGGATCGCTTCATCTTCAGCCGGGGCAATCGGCAGATGAGCCGAGGGTGCATCCGCGTCGAGAATCCGCGCGAACTGGCCGCGCTGTTGATGCGGCAGCCGATCGAGGTGATCGACCGGAAGATCGCCGAGGGCGGCACGGTCCACACGCGCCTGCCGCGGCCGGTCCCCGTCTTCGTGACCTACCACACCGCTTTCCTGGACGATGACGGCACGATCCAGTTCCGGGCGGACTTCTACGACCGGGATGCCGACCTGATGCGGCGCCTGCACGGAAGGACCGAGGCCTGAAGGCGCAGCGCGCCTCGCCGCAGTTCAGGCTTCGCGAGAGCCGAGATGCCGTCGGTTCCCATCCGCCCTGATCGTGTCGCCGTGGTCCGCACATGACGTGGCCAGGCGGCAGCAATGAGGTGGCGCGGACAAAGACCGTGGCGCGACGCAGTCGGAGATCGCAACCGCATCCCCTCCTGCTTGTCGCCAACTCCTAAAGATGACAGTTTTGTTGCAATTCAAAGGCAGGCCGCGCTGGCGCGCGCCGCAGGGAGACAGGAAACCAAACGTATGCGCATGCGCACCAAGATCGCCGCCGCCACGCTGGCCGGCGCCATGGCCGGCTTTGCCGCGCCCGAGGCCGCGGCCCAGGGCACGCTGAACCTCTATTGCTCCGTCCAGGTCGAATGGTGCCAGGCCATCGCGACCAACTTCCAGCGCGACAGCGGCATCCGCGTCAACATGACGCAACGGGGTTCGGGGGAGACGCTCGCCGCCATCCGCGCCGAGAGCCAGAACCCGCGCGCCGATGTGTGGTTCGGCGGCACGGGGGACCCGCACCTCGCCGCAGCCGAGGAGAACCTCAGCCAAGCCTACGAAAGCGCCAACAACGGCGAGCTGCATGCCTGGGCGCTGACGCAGTGGCGGCAGTCGAACCAGCGCGCCATCGGTGTCTATGCCGGCGCGGTGGGCTTCGGCTTCAACACCGAGCTTCTGGCCCGCAAGGGCATCGAGCCGCCGCGCTGCTGGGCGGACCTGACGCAGGCGCGCTTCCGCGGCGAGATCCAGATGGCGAACCCGAATTCGTCGGGCACCGCCTATGTCATCATCGCGACGCTGGTGCAGCTGATGGGCGAGGACCCGGCCTTCGCCTTCATGCGCCAGATGCATCCGAACGTGAATTCCTACACGCGGTCCGGCACTGCGCCGATCAAGGCGGTGGCGCGCGGGGAGACGGGCGTGTCCCTCTCCTTCGTCCATGACGCGGTGACGGAACGCAATGCGGGCTTCCCCGTCTCCTACGCCACGCCCTGCGAGGGGACGGGCTACGAGATCGGCTCCATGTCCATCCTGCGCGGCGCGCGCAACCTGACGCAGGCGCGGCGCTTCTACGACTGGGCGCTGACCGCGCCCGCGCAGCGGCTGGGCTTCGAGGCCGGCGGGCAGCTGCAGCAGCCGTCCAACCGCAGCGCGCCGCTGCCGCCCAACGCGCCGGATCTCTCGGCGATCCGCCTCATCGAATACGACTTCGCCCGCTATGGCCGCGCTGCGGAGCGCCGCCGCCTGATC
This sequence comes from Neoroseomonas rubea, assembly GCF_016106015.1. GTDB lineage: Bacteria > Pseudomonadota > Alphaproteobacteria > Acetobacterales > Acetobacteraceae > Neoroseomonas > Neoroseomonas rubea. Next base: position 12,163 of record NZ_JACADQ010000076.1, on the reverse strand, counting down.
GAACGCTGGGACCGCGAGGTCGGCGCCCTGCCGCGCTGACCAAGCCCCCCTCCAAGGACGCCCGCCATGATCCTTCGCCGCATCGCCGTCGCCGGCGCGCTCGCCGTCTCCCTCGCCGCGCCGGCCGCGGCGCAGGGCACGCTCAACATGCTCTGCGCCCCGGCGGCCGACTGGTGCGAGGCGATCGCGGCGGGCTTCCAGCGCGACACCGGCATCCGCGTTGCCATGGCGCGCAAGTCGGCCGGCGAGATCCTGGCGCAGATCCGCGCCGAGGCGCAGAACCCGCGCACCGACATCTGGTTCGGCGCCTCGGCCGAGACGCACATCTCGGCGGGCGACCTGCTGCAGCAACACACCTCGCCCAACATGGCGCAGCTGCAGCCCTGGGCGCGGCGCGCGCACGAAGCCTCCGGCGGGCGCTGCGTCGGCGTCTCCTCCGGCGCGATCGGCATCGCCTACAACACCGAGGTGATGGCGCGGCGCAACCTCGCCATCCCGCGCAGCTGGGAGGAACTGGCCGGACCCGCCTATCGCGGGGAGGTGCAGCTGCCCAACCCGAATTCCTCCGGCACCGCCTACACCATCATCGCGGGGCTGGTGCAGCTGTGGGACGAGGACCGCGCCTTCGCCTATCTCCGGCGGCTGCATCTCAACGTGAACGCCTATACCCGCTCCGGCGCCGCGCCGATGCAGGCGGTGGCGCGCGGGGAGACGGCGCTCGCCGCGAGCTTCAACATGGAGACCGCCTCCATGGCGAATGCCGGCTTCCCGATCGAGATGGTCTACCCGACCGAGGGCACCTCCTACGAGGTCGCCTGCATGTCGATCATCCGCGGCGCGCGCAACATGGCGCAGGCCCGGCGCTTCTACGACTGGTACCTGACGCCGGCGGCGATGGACATCGGCCCGCGTGTGAACCAGTTCCACGTGCCGGCGCATCCGGGCGCGGCGCCGCATCCGCGCATCCCGGACCTCTCGACCATCCGGCTGATCGACTACGACTTCGCGACCTATGGGAACCCCGAGGTGCGCCGGCGCATCCTCTCGCGCTGGGACCGCGAGATCGGTTCCCTGCCGCGCTGAGGGCATGCCGATGCGCCGGATGATCCTCGCCGCCGTCCTGGCCGCCGCGGCCCCGCTTCCCGCCGCCGCGCAGGGTCAGCTCAACCTCTATTGCTCGGCGACGATCGAGTGGTGCACGCCGATCGCCCGCGGCTTCGAGCGGGAGACCGGCATCCGCGTCACGCTCAGCCAGAAGTCGACCGGGGAGATGCTGGCGCAACTCCGCGCCGAGGCGCGCAACCCGCGCGGCGACGTCTGGTGGGGCGGCACGGGGGACCCGCATGTCGCGGCGGGGGAGGAAGGGTTGACCCAGCCCCATGAAAGCCCGCGCATCGCCGAACTGCACGACTGGGCGCAAGCGCAGTGGCGCCAGACGCAGGGGCGCACGGTTGGCGTCTATGCTTCGGTTCTCGGCTTCGGCTTCAACACGGAACTGATCGCCCGGCGCAACCTGCCCGCGCCGCGCTGCTGGGCGGACCTGCTGAACCCCGCCTATCGCGGTGAACTCCAGATGGCGAACCCGAATTCCTCGGGCACCGCCTACATCGTCATCGCGACGCTCGTGCAGATGATGGGGGAGGAACCTGCCTTCGACTACCTGAAGCGCCTGCACGGCAGCATCAACGCCTATCCGCGCAGTGGCACCGCGCCCATCACGGCGGTTGCGCGGGGGGAGACGGCGCTGTCCATCTCCTTCGTCCACAACGCGGCCGAGGAAGCGGCGGCGGGCTTCCCCGTCGGCCACGCCGTGCCCTGCGAGGGCACGGGCTACGAGATCGGCTCCATGTCGATCATCCGCGGCGCCCGCAACATCGAGAATGCGCGCCGCTTCTATGACTGGGCGCTGTCGGCCGAGGCGCAGCTCGCCGCGAGCCGGGAGGCGCGCAAGCTGCAGACCATGGCGAACCGCAACGTGCCGCTGACCGACGGCGCGCCCAACATGGCGACCGCGCGCATCATCGACTACGACAATGCGCGCTTCGGCGCCTCGGCCGAGCGGCGCCGCCTCCTCGCCCGGTGGGACCGCGAGGTCGGCGCACTGCCGCGATGAAGGCACCCTCCTCCCTCTACACATGGTCGGTCGCGGCGCTGGGCACGCTGATCCTGCCCTGGCACATGCAGCAGGATGGTGTGGCCCTGGGCGGGCTGATGGCCCTGGGCCAGGCGGATCCGGAAGCGGCCTCGGCGCTGTGGCAGGCGATCGCGCATGGGCGCTTCTGGTTCTGGCCCGTGCTCGCCGCGCTGGCGCTGGCGTTGCCGGGCGCGCTGCCCTTCGGGTCGGCGGCGCGGCGGGCGGGCTTCCTGCTCGCGGGCGCGGGGCTGGGGCTGGCCGCCATTGTCTCGCAGGGGCTCGCCATCGGCGTGCAGGGCTGGTCCACGCCCTGGCTCACGGCCATGTTCGGGGAACTGGGCGACCGGCAGTTCGGCGTCGGGCTTGGCGGCACGCTCGCCTTCGCGGGCTTCGTGCTGCTGCTGACCGACGGGCTCGCGCTGCGCGGCTTCTTCCGCGGCGACCGCTTCGTCTCGGGCGCGGTCGGGGTCCTCGTCGCCTCGATCATCCTCTTCACCGCCTGGCCGGTGACGACGGTTCTGTCGCAGATGTTCACGCCGCGCGGCGACCTCTCGACCGCAGCGGCACTGGCGGATCGGCTGTTCGACCAGAAGATCTGGGGCCTGTCCTGTGTCGCGGCGAACGTGAATTGCGGCGTCTTCTGGAACACGCTGCTGCTCGCGACCTCGACCGCGAGCGCCGCGACGCTGCTCGGCCTGTGCTTCGCGCTGATCGTCACGCGCACGGGCTTCCCGCTGCGGCGCGGGCTGCGGCTGCTGACGGTGCTGCCGATCATCACGCCGCCCTTCGTCATCGGCCTCGGCCTGATCCTGATCTTCGGCCGCTCCGGCGTCGTGAACCAGTTGGCCGAGGCGATGTTCGGGCTTGAGCTCGGCCGCTGGATCTACGGCTTCAACGGGGTGTTCCTGGCCCAGGTCTTCTCCTTCACGCCCACCGCCTTCCTCGTGCTGATCGGGGTGGTCGAGGGCATATCGCCGACGATGGAGGAAGCCTCGCAGACGCTGCGCGCATCCCGCATGCGGACCTTCTCCTCGGTCACCCTGCCGCTGATGGTGCCGGGGCTCGCCAATGCCTGGCTTGTCGTCTTCGTCGAGAGCCTGGCCGATTTCGGCAACCCGATCGTGCTCGGCGGCTCCTTCGGCGTGCTCTCGACCGAGATCTTCTTCGCGGTCGTCGGCGCGCAGCAGGATTTCGGCCGCGCGGCTGTGCTCGCGGCGGTGATGCTGGTGGTCGCCCTCGTCGCCTTCATGGTGCAGCGCGCGGTGGTCGGCACGCGGTCCTACGTCTCGATGACGGGCAAGGGCGATGTCGGCCTGCCGCAGCCCCTGCCGCGGCGCGTCAAGGCGGTCGCCTTCGCGGTCGCCATTCCCTGGGCGCTGCTCACCATCATCGTCTACACCATGGCGCTCGCCGGCGCCTTCGTGCGCGTCTGGGGGCGGGACTGGACGCCGACGCTCTCCCACTTCCAGCGCGCCTTCGCGCTGGAATGGGCGCCTTCGGGCGCGCTGATCTTCGCCGGCGGCGCCTGGCACTCGCTGTTCACCACCATCCAGCTCGCCGCCGTCGCGGCGCCGCTCACCGCCGGGCTCGGCCTTCTGGCCGCCTGGGTGCTGACGCGCCAGCGCTTCGCCGGGCGCACCGCGCTGGAATTCGCGCTGATGCTGACCTTCGCCGTGCCGGGCACGGTGATCGGCGTCGCCTACATCCTCACCTACAACATCCCACCGCTGGAAATCACGGGCACGGCGACGATCCTCGTGGTCTGCTTCGTGTTCCGCAACCTGCCGGTCGGCGTTCGGTCGGGCGTCGCGGCGATGAGCCAGCTCGACAAGTCGCTGGACGAGGCCGCGGTGACGCTGCGCGCCTCCACCTTCCGCGCCATCCGCACGGTGGTGCTGCCGCTGCTCAAGCCCGCCATCGTGACCGCGCTGGTCTATTCCTTCGTGCGCGCCATGACGACGGTCTCGGCCGTCATCTTCCTTGTCTCGGCGGAGTACGAGATGGCGACAGTCTTCATCATCAACCGCGTCATCAACGGCGACTACGGCCTCGCCATCGCCTACTGCGCGGTGCTGATCGTGCTGATGATGACGGCGATCGGGCTGATCAACCTTCTCGTGGGCCGGCGCAGGCTCGGCCGCCGCCAGGCCGCCCCGCCCGCCCTACCGGCCGGAGGCCGCGCATGAGCCACGCCATCGCGAAGCCCGGCGCCGAGGTGCGCCTGCAGGGCATCGGCAAGCGCTACGGCGCGGTGCAGGCGGTCAAGCCGCTCGACCTGACGATCGAAGGCGGCACGCTCGTCACGCTGCTCGGCCCTTCGGGCTGCGGCAAGACGACGCTGCTGCGCATGATCGCGGGGCTCGAGCAGGCGACAGATGGGCGGCTGTTCATCGGCGGGCGGGACGTGACGCTGCTGCCGGCGGGCGCGCGCAACGTCTCCATGGTGTTCCAGTCCTACGCGCTGTTCCCGCACATGAGCGTGCTGGACAACGTCGCCTACGGGCTCGTCTCCTCCGGGATGCGCAAGCGCGACGCGCATGGCCGGGCCGAGACGGCGCTCGAGACGGTCGGCCTCAAGGGCTTCGGCTCGCGCCTGCCCTCCGAGATGTCGGGCGGCCAGCAGCAGCGCGTGGCCGTGGCCCGCGCATTGGTGCTGGAGCCCGAGGTGCTGCTCTTCGACGAGCCCCTGTCGAATCTCGACGCGAGGCTGCGGCGCAGCATGCGGGAGGAGATCCGCGCGCTGCAGCAGCGGCTCGGCCTCACCGTCGTCTATGTCACGCACGACCAGTCGGAGGCGCTCGCCGTCTCCGATCGCATCGTCGTGATGCGCAATGCCGAGATCGCCCAGGCCGGCACGCCGGAGGAACTCTACAGTCAGCCCAACTCGGTGTTCGTCGCGACCTTCATGGGGGAGGCGAACCGCGTCCCCGGCCGCATCGAGTCGATCGACGGGGACCGCGCCCGGGTGGCGCTCGGGGGCCTCGTCCTCGATCTGCCTGCGCGCGGGCTTCCGGCCGGCCCGGTCGACATCGTCATCCGCCCGGAAGCAGTGCGCGTCTCGGCCGCGGAGCCGGGCGCGCTGCCGGCGCGTGTCGCGCGCGCGACCTACATGGGTTCGCATGCCGAATGCCATTTCGAGACCGAGGTCGGCTCGGTATTCGTCGTCGCCCCGCGCGGCGCAGCGCGCCTGCGGCCGGGGGCGGAGGTGGGCCTGGTGCTCGACCCCGAGGGCGTGGTGCTCGTCGCGCCCTGAGCGTCCGAGCGACTGCCGGGGCCGAACCGTTCGTCGCAACGCGTGTGCGCGACGTCGCAGGCCTGGGCGGACGTTCGCCATCCGAGTGTCTTGCGCGTCCGCCTGTCGCGGGGCGCGGCCATGGCGGCCGGACACTCGGCGCTGCCGGTGCTCGGCGCCGTCCCCTTCGGGACGCATTCGGTACCGGCGCAGCAGCTCTTGCTGTCTTCGCTCGTCCCGCGGTGTCTTGGGCGGTGGGGATTGCTGCCGTGCCCTAGCCTGCCGGCGCCTCGAAGCACGACGGACGGCATGACGACAGGACGGGTCGCCCGCATACGAGCCGGCGCGGGCTCGTTCGAGCAACTTTTCGAGCCAGCCCGGCGCCCGGGCAAAGGGTGGCTCAAGAATCGGCGCAGTCGGGTCGCAGCGGCATGGTGCGGAAACTCCGTGCATTGGGGCGAGGGCGTTTCGCGGCGAAGGTGGCGATCGGCCCCTGGACGAGGGTGATGCCGGCCGCGGGCAAGCCGGCTCCGCATGTTCGTCGGACAGGTGGAGGCCGAGGGCGAACAGGTCATGATCGACGGTTCAAAGGCCGAGCTGGTGCGCGATCATGGCCAGCGACCCTGCCTTGCTGCAGGGGAACAGTTCTCGGCTTCGTAGGGAGTGGCGTCCCGTACGGGATTCGAACCCGTGCTGCCAACGTGAAAGGCTGGTGTCCTAGGCCTCTAGACGAACGGGACGTGGCCGGGCGCCGGGTTACTGCCCGCGGCGCGGCGGGTCAATAGGCGCCGGCATCGTCACGCCGGCGCCGCGTCCACCACCTGCAGCGACGGCGTGACCTGGCCGTTCCACTGTTCCGCCCGCAGATGGCCGCAGAGGTGCAGCGGAACGCGGTCCTGCGCCAGGAGCGCCTGCGCCAGGGGCCCGTCCTTCGCCCGGAAGCATATCGTCTTGAGCCGCCCGCCATCCTCGCCCTCGACGATGGCGCGGATCGTCGCCCCTTCCTTGCCCACGCGGTCGGCCTTGACGACGCGGGCGCGCTGGATGGCGAGAATCGGCTCCTCATTGCCCGGCCCGAAGGGCGCGAGCCTCGCTACCTCCTGCGCGAGGTCGGTCTGTGCCGCGACGACATTGATGGCACCTTCCACGAGCAGGTCCGCCGCGGTGGGCAGCAGCGCGGCATGGCGCAGCCTGTCCTCGAGGAAGGCGTGCAGCTCCGCCTCCCGCCCGGCGCGAAAGGAGAATCCGGCGGCCATCGCGTGCCCGCCGCCCGTCTCGAGCAGCCCGGCCTGCCGCGCCGCGATCACCGCCGCGCCGAGGTCCACGCCCGGCACCGACCGCCCGGAGCCCTTCGCCAGCCCGTCCGCCAGCCCCGCCACGCAGGCCGGCCGGTTGAAGCGCTCCTTCATCCGCCCCGCGACGATGCCGACGACGCCGGGGTGCCACCCTTCGCCGACCAGCAGCAGCACCGCGCGGCCGGCATCGGCCTGCGCCTCGGCCATGGCGTGTGCGGCGCCGAGCACCTCGCCCTCCACCTCCTGCCGCCGGCGGTTCACCGCGTCGAGCTTCTCGGCGATGGCGCGCGCCTCGACCGGGTCTTCGCAGAGCAGCAGCCGCAGCCCGAGGTCGGGCTCGGCGATCCGGCCGGAGGCGTTGATGCGCGGTCCGAGCAGGAAGCCCAGCGTATGCACCGTCGGCGCGTCCCGCGCACCGGTCACGTCGAGCAGTGCGGCGATGCCGGGACGGCCGCGCCGTGCCATCACCTTCAGTCCCTGCGCCACCAGCGCGCGGTTGAATCCGACCAGCGGCATGACGTCGCAGACCGTCGCCAGCGCGACCAGGTCGAGCAGGGCGAGCATGTCCGGTTCCGCCCTGCGCGCGAACCACCCGGCGCGGCGCAGCGTGCGCACCGTTGCCGCGCCGGCAAGGAAGGCGACAGCCGCGGCGCAGACATGGTGCAGGCCCGACGTGCAGTCGAGACGGTTCGGATTGACCGCGGCGAGGATACGCGGCGCGGGGCCTTCCGCCTTGTGATGATCGAGCACGACGACGTCGGCACGCCCTTCCGCGGCCGCCAGCGCGTCGGCGGCCGCGATGCCGCAATCGACGCAGACGATCAGCGTCGCGCCACGATCGCAAAGCCCCGCGATCGCCGGGGCGTTCGGCCCGTAGCCTTCCTTCAGCCGGTCGGGGACATAGGGCGTGACCTCGCAGCCAAGGTCGCGCAGCAGGCGGGAAATCAGCGCGCCGGCGCAGGCGCCGTCCACGTCGTAGTCGCCGAAGACCGCGACATGCTCACCGCTGCGCACGGCGGCGGCCAGGCGGTCGGCCGCCGCCTCCATGTCCATCAGCGCGGAAGGGTCGGGCATCATCGCGCGCAGCGTCGGCTCGAGGAAGCCGGTCGCCGCCTCGATCCCGATGCCGCGCGCGGCAAGCAGCCGGCCGACCATCTCCGGCAGGCCGAGACGCTGGGCGATGCCGAGGCCGGTGCGCGCATCCGCCGGGCGCCAAACCCAGCGCCGGCCGGTCACGCTGCGCGCGACGCCAAGGACCGGCGCGGAGTCCGCAGTCCCGTCCATGCCTGTGTCAGGCCAAGAAGGCGGAGGGCTTGCGCGCGAAGTTGTGGTGCCCCTCGACGTAGCGCACCGTGCCGGACTTGGACCGCATGACGATCGAATGGGTGTAGGCGCCGCCGGAGAAGCGGCGAACGCCGCGCAGCATCGCGCCGGTCGTCACGCCGGTGGCGGCGAACATGACGTCGCCGCGGGCCATTTCGCCGACGCCGTAGATGCGGTTGGGATCGGCGATCCCCATGCTCCGCGCGCGGGCGATCTGCTCCTCGGTCTCGAACATCAGGCGGCCGTACATCTGGCCGCCGATGCAGCGCAGCGCGGCCGCGGCCAGCACGCCTTCCGGCGCGCCGCCGGACCCCATGTAGATGTCGATGCCGGCCTCCGGCTGGCTGACATTGATCACGCCCGCGACGTCGCCATCGCCGATCAGCGTGATGCGCGCACCGGCCGCGCGGCAGGCCTTGATCAGGTCCTTGTGCCGGTCGCGGTCGAGCGTGCAGACCATCAGGTCGCTGACATCGACCTTCTTGGCCTTGGCCAGTTCGCGCAGGTTCTGCTCCGGGCTCGCATCCAGGCTGACCACGTCGTCCGGCAGGCCGGGGCCGATCGCTATCTTGTCCATGTAGATGTCGGGGGCGTGCAGGAAGCCGCCCTTCTCGGCCAGGGCGACGGTCGCGATCGCGTTGGGGCCGCCCTTGGCCGTGATGGAGGTGCCTTCCAGCGGGTCGACCGCGATGTCGACCTCGGGGCCGCCGCCGGTGCGGGCGTAGAGGCCGACCTTCTCGCCGATGTAGAGCATCGGCGCCTCGTCCATCTCGCCTTCGCCGATCACGACGGTGCCGGTGATGGCGACGGTGTCGAAGGCGCGCCGCATGGCTTCGACCGCGGCGCCGTCGGCCGCGTTCTTGTCGCCGCGGCCGATCCAGCGGGAGGCGGCGAGCGCCGCCGCTTCCGTGACCCGCACCAGTTCCAGGGCCAGGTTGCGATCGACGACCGCGCCGGGTTCGTGGGCAGGAGCCGCCATGAAGCCTTCCTCCGAATCGAATTGTCGCGGGCAGGCCGGCCTGCCCTTTCGAAGGGCATAGCCGGAAATGCGGCCGGCGTCAGCGGAGGGGAGGGGCGCCGGCCCGGCAGGCTGCCTCGTCCAGGGCCAAGGGTACGGCGCGGCGCAACGCTACGCCGCCGCGGCGCGTCCCACGGACCTCGCCGTGGATGGCGTCCCGCTCGGCAGGATGGCGGCCTTCGACCCGGTCGCCGCTCTCCATCGTGAAGCAGCCGCTCGGCACCGAGGGGGTGTCCGCCGTAGAACCGATATGCAAGCGCGGCGGCAGCGGGCTGACGTCCCGCGCCGGGTGCCGGGCACAACCGCCGTCTGCCCCTGACCGCAGGCATGGGTGCCGGCCCAGGTCCCGACCGTGGCCTGCCGCGCCGTGGCGGGCGCCGCGGGCAGCAGCCCCGCCAGCAGCGCGGCGGGGCGCAGGTCTACAGCGCCTCGATGCGGATCAGTGCGGGCTTCTCCACCACGGCATCGAGCGCGGCGATGCGCGCGAGCGCGGCGCGCACGGCCGCCTCGCTCGTCTCATGCGTCGTCAGCACCACCGGCACGGCTTCGCCGGGCGCGCGGCCGCGCTGGAGCATGGATTCGAGGCTGATCGCATGGTCGCGCAGCACGCCCGTCACATCCGCGATCACGCCGGGCCGGTCCACGACCATCAGGCGCAGGTAGTAGGCGCCGGTGTGGCGCTCCATCGGCAGAGAGGGCTCGGGCTTCAGCGCCGATGTCGCCGCGCCCCAGACCGGGGTGAAGCGCCCGCGCGCGATGTCGATCAGGTCCGCGACCACGGCAGAGGCGGTCGGCCCCGCCCCCGCGCCGCGGCCTTCCATCATCACGCGGCCCACGAAGTCGCCTTCGGCCACCACCGCGTTGAACACGCCGTCGACGCGCGCGATGGGGGCGGAGACCGGGACCATGCAGGGATGGACACGGGTCGAGATGCCGCCATCCTCCCGCCTGGCGATGCCGAGCAGCTTGATGCGGTAGCCCAGCTCCTCGGCCAGCGCGATGTCGAGCGCGCTGACTTCCCGAATCCCTTCCACATGCACGGTGCCGAAGTCGACCGGCCGGCCGAAGGCCAGTGCGGCGAGGATCGCAAGCTTGTGCGCCGCGTCGATGCCATCGATGTCGAAGGACGGGTCGGCCTCGGCGTAGCCGAGCTTCTGCGCCTCGGCGAGCACTTCGGCGAATTCGCGCTTCTGCTCGCGCATCGTGGTGAGGATGTAGTTGCAGGTGCCGTTCAGGATGCCGGCGACGCGCGCGATGCGGTTCGCCGCAAGCCCTTCGCGCACCGCCTTGATCGCCGGGATGCCGCCGGCGACCGCGGCCTCGAAGGCGAGCGCGATGCCCTTCGCCTCGGCCGCTTCAGCCAGGCCCGCGCCATGGACGGCGAGAAGCGCCTTGTTGGCGGTGACGACATGCTTGCCCGCGGCGATCGCGGCTTCGACCAGCGCCTTGGCCGTGCCATCGGAGCCGCCGATGCACTCGACCACGACTTCCACCTGCGGGTCGGCGGCGAGCGCGACGGCGTCATCGTACCAGCGCAGGCCGGACAGCGGCACGCCGCGGTCGCGCGTGCGGTCGCGGGCGGAGACGGCGGTCACCGCGATCGGCCGGCCGGCGCGCGCGGCGATGATCTCGGCATTCGCGCGCAGAAGGTTGACGACGCCGGCGCCGACGGTGCCAAGCCCGGCGACCGCGACGGAGATGGGACGGCTCATGCGTTCAGGGCTTCCTGCTTCTCTTCCACCGGCGCGGCATTGTCCCCCGCGAGGAAGGTCTTGATGCCGCGAAGCGCCTGGCGGATGCGGTGGTTGTTCTCGACGAGGGCGATGCGGACATGCTCGTCGCCATGTTCCCCGAAACCGAGGCCAGGGGCGACCGCGACCTTCGCCTTCTCAAGCAGCAGCTTCGAGAAGCCGACCGAGCCGAGGTGGCGGAAGCGTTCCGGGATCGGTGCCCAGAGGAACATGGATGCCTCCGGCGCCGGCACGTCCCAGCCCGCCGCGCGAAGGCCCTTCACGAGCACCTCGCGGCGATCCTTGTAGAGCACCCGCATCTCCTCGATGCAGTCCTGCGGCCCGTTCAGCGCGGCGGTGGCTGCGACCTGGATCGGCGTGAAGGCGCCGTAGTCCAGATACGACTTCACCCGCGCGAGCGCGGCGATCAGCCGGGGGTTGCCGGCCGCGAAGCCCATCCGCCAGCCCGGCATGTTGTAGGTCTTGGACATCGAGGTGAATTCCACCGTGATGTCCTTCGCGCCCGGCACCTCGAGCACCGAGGGCGGCGGGACGTCGCCGAAATACAGTTCCGCATAGGCGAGGTCGGAGAGGATGAAGAGCTCATGCTTGCGGCAGAGCGCGACGAGGTCTCGGTAGAACTCGATCGGGGCAACGAGCGCGGTCGGGTTGGACGGGAAGTTGACGATCACCGCCGTCGGCTTCGGCACGGAATGGCGCACCGCGCGGTCGATCGCCGCCAACATGGAATCGTCCGGCGTGTAGGGAATGGAGCGGACCGAGGCGCCGGCGATGATGAAGCCGAACTGGTGGATCGGGTAGGACGGGTTCGGCACGAGGATGGTGTCGCCCGGGCTGCTGATCGCCTGGGCCAGGTTGGCGAGGCCTTCCTTCGACCCGAGCGTCGCCACCACCTCCGTCTCCGGGTCCAGCTTCACGCCGAAGCGGCGGGCGTAGTAGCCGGCCAGCGCGCGGCGCAGCCCGGGAATGCCCTTCGACTGGGAGTAGCGATGCGTGCGCGGGTCCTGCACCGCCTCGATCAGCTTCGCGACGATGTGCGGCGGCGTCGGGCTGTCCGGATTGCCCATGCCGAGGTCAACGATGTCCTCCGCCGCCCCGCGCGCCTTCGCCTTGGCCGCGTTCACCTCGGCGAACACGTAGGGCGGCAGGCGCCGGATGCGGTGAAAATCCTCGGTCATGGCGACGATCCGTGGTGAAGGGGCGCGACCTATAGAACAAGGCCCGGCCCCTGTGTATCGCCGCGTTCAGCGGGTGCGGGGCGCCATCAGGTCGGGGCTCGGCGGCGGCGGCGGGGCTGCGCCCGGGGCGAGGAGTTCCGCCGGTGGTGGGGGCGGCGGCGCGGTGCCGATGTCCGGCAGGGCAGGGGCGGGCGCCGGGACGGAGGCGGGTTGCGGCGGGCTTGCGGGCCGC
>NZ_JACADQ010000759.1 GCF_016106015.1 Neoroseomonas rubea | reverse complement strand
GCCGCGCGGGGCCGGGCTTGGCGTGGCCGCGGCGGCGATCGCGATCGACGTGGCGCGGCCATCGCCCACCGGTTCCGGCGGGGCAAAGAGGGAGGGGGCGCCGGCGAACTGGCGCGGCGGCGGCAGGCGGCGCTCCATCTCGGACGGGCGCACGAACTGCGTCGGCGCCATGGGCTCGAGCGGCAGGTGCCGCTGCGCGACTTGGCGCAGCCGGTCCGGCTCGTTCAGCAGCGCCCATTCGGCGCGCAGCACCTGGGTGCGTTCGCGCGCCTGCTCCGTCCGGCGGTTCACCTCCCGCAGCTCGCGGTCCAGCTGCGAGACGGAATGCTTCACCTGATACAGCCAGAGGCCCGCCCCGGCGGCGGCGGCGAGCGTCAGCAGCGTCACGGGTCGGATCATGCCGCTTCCTCCAGTCGTTCCATGGCGCGCAGCCTCGCGGAGCGGGCGCGCGGGTTCGCGCTCGTCTCGGCCTCGGAGGGCCGGAGCGCGCGGGGTGTCAGCAGGCGGAAGCGCGGGCGCGCCGCGACGCGCAGCGCGCCGGGATCGTGGCGGGATGCG
>NZ_JACADQ010000758.1 GCF_016106015.1 Neoroseomonas rubea | reverse complement strand
CAGCCTGCTGCCCGAAAGCCTCGGCCGGGCGGTCACGCTCGGCGGCGCGGGGGCCGGCACCCTCGCGCTCGACGCGGCGGAAATCGCGCGCCTCGGCGGCGACGGGGCGGTCACCGCGCGGCTGCGCATCGGCGCCGACGGCACGCTGCGCAGCGCGGGGGACATCCGCATCGTCGGCAATGTCGCGCTGCGCGACGCCGGCGGCGACCGGGTGCGGCAACTCGACCTCGTGGCGGGTGGCGCTGTCGTGCAGAGCGGCGGCGTGATCGACGTCGCGACGCTGACGGGCACCGCGCAGGGCGATTTCCGCGCCGATGGCGCGAACCGCATCGACGCCTTCGCCGGCATCACCGCCGGGCGGCTGGCGGCCGGCGGCACCGTGCCCGCCGATGTCGCGCTGCGCAGCGTGGTCGATGCGCGCCTCGCGGGGATCGACGCGACGCGCGACCTGACCGTGACCGGCGGCGGCACGCTGACGGCGGCCCCCGTGACGGTGGCGACCGATGCCGGCCCGGCGACGTCCGCGGCGACGCTCGGTGCCGGCGCGCGGCTCAACCTG
>NZ_JACADQ010000757.1 GCF_016106015.1 Neoroseomonas rubea | reverse complement strand
CGCCCGCTACGCGGCCCGTACCGCGGGCATTCGCGCCGCGCGGCATTCGACCGGCCGCGCGCATCCGCGGGCCGTCAGTCTGCGCGCATGGGCGCCGCCGCTCAACAGCCGAGCGGCGGGGCGGGCAACATGCGGTTGCCGGTCGTCCCGAAGGCGTCTATGGCCGGAAGCCTGCGCAGCGCGGCGCGGGAAGCGGCCGGGACCAGGGCCGCCGCCGCCGAATCGCGCAGGATGACCGCGCGCCGCCGCAAGGGCGGCACGCCAGGGGAGGCCAGGGCCAGGCGCATGAGCACCAGCACCATCACCGGGGCGAACGGCGTGCCCATGCGCGCGACCCGGGGGCTCCGTCCCAGGCGGCGCGCCGCCGCCCTGCTCCTCGGCCTCGGCCTGGCGTTGCCCGGTTGTTCCACCGTCGGCTCGATGGTGCCGAGTCTCGGCGGCCGCCCGCAGGCGCCGCTCGGCACGCCCGGGCACGTGACCGGCTTCGTGGGCGGCGCCGCGGCCGAGGAGCCGCGCGCGGCGATCGTCGCGCGCGACATCCTCTCGGCCGGCGGCTCGGCC
>NZ_JACADQ010000756.1 GCF_016106015.1 Neoroseomonas rubea | reverse complement strand
GGGGCACCATGACCGCGCCCGCGCCGCAGCCGCCGCCGACAGCGGCGCCCGCGGCCCCATCCGCCCGCGAGCGGAGCGAGGGCGCCGCGCTCTATCAGGATGCGCTGCGGCGGATGAACCCTCCGGCGGGGCAGCCGGCCGATTCAGCGACGGCCGCCGCGTTGGTGGAGCGCGCGGCCGGGCTCGGCGACCCGGACGCGCAGTTCATGCTCGCGACGGGTCTGCTGGCAGAAGGCGACGGGGCGGCCGATGCCGCGGCGGCCGTGCCGTGGCTGAACCGCGCCGCGCATCAGGGCCTGGCGCCGGCGCAGTACCGCCTGGGCCGGCTGCTCGAGGAAGGAACGGGCACGCCACGGGAGCCGGCCTGGGCCGCGCTTTGGTTCCAACGCGCGGCGGAGCGCGGGCAGGCGGAGGCGCATTTCGCCCTCGCCCTGTTGCAGATCGCGGGCGAGGGCACGGCGCGCGATCCGGCGGAGGCGCTGGCGCGGCTGACCATCGCGGAACGGCGCGGCGTGCCCGGCGTGGCGCGCTACCGCACCGCGCTGCAGCCGCGCGAGCGCCT
>NZ_JACADQ010000755.1 GCF_016106015.1 Neoroseomonas rubea | reverse complement strand
ATCGCGGCCTCGGCCCCGATCGGCGCGGGCTGCGGCGGCAGCGGCGCGGCGGGCAGCGGGTCGAGCCGGAAGGCATGCGCCAGCGGCCCCGCCTGGCCCGGCATCGCGACGCGCTGGAGCCAGATGTCCGACAGCAGCGCAACTGGCGCGCCGGCGGCGTCGCGTAGCACGGCCTCGGCGAACAGCAGCCTTTCGCCGCGGCGGACCAGCGCGATCTCGGCCCGCGCCGGCAGGCCGGCGGCGCGATCGAGCACGAGGCGCCCGATGCGCACGGGCACGAGCGACTGGCCATCGGCCCGCCCGGCGAGCAGCGCGACGAGGCCCTGCAACGCGCCGTCGAGAAGCACCGGATGGAGCAGGAACCCCGCGGCCGGCGGCGCGCTGGCCGGCAGTGCCAGGGTGACCGTCGCCCGGCCGGTCGCGTCGTCAGCCAGCACCTCGGTCACCGGGCGGAAGGCGGAGCCGTAGTCGAGCCCGGCGCGGGCGGCGCGCGCGACCACCTCCGCGCCCGTCATGCGCCGCGGGCCGGCGGCGGTGGGCGTGGGCGTGGCGGGCAGGCACGGCAGG
>NZ_JACADQ010000754.1 GCF_016106015.1 Neoroseomonas rubea | reverse complement strand
GGCCCTGGCGCCACCGCTCTTCACGCCGGGCGGCGCGGCGACCCTTGCGCGCCTCGGCGCGCTGCCGCGCCTGCCCATGACGGCGCGCGCGGCCCGCCTTGCCGAACAGGACCTCTGGCGGATCCAGCGTCAGGGCAACAGGGATCGTCAATGGCCGTGACCGCGCGACGCGCGCTACTTCTCCTGCCGCTGCTCGCCGCCTGCGAGGAATTGCGGACACCCCAGGCCGGGCTCACCGGCGTGCTGGTCTCGACGCCGAGCCCGCAGGGACCGTTGCGGGCCGCGGTGGAGGCCACGGCCGCGGCCTTCACCCGCGAAGGGCAGGGGCTCGCGGGCCGGCCGGCCGAGGCAGCGCTGGCGCTGGCGCGCTTCGAGGCGCTGACGATCGAGGCGGCGGACCGGAACGCCTTCCCGACGCTGTCCCCCACCGTGCCGATCGCGATGCGCGTCGCGCGCGACGAGAACCGCGCCGCACTCGGCATCGCGCAGCGCGCCCCGGCGGCCGAGGTGGTGCAGGCGCTGGCGCGCGCCGCGGAACGGCTGCGCGCGAACGACCCGCCTGGCGCCGC
>NZ_JACADQ010000753.1 GCF_016106015.1 Neoroseomonas rubea | reverse complement strand
CCGCGCTGGCGACGGCCGCGACGGGGCTGTGCCACGCCGCGGCGCTCGCCATCGCGGCGAGCCGGCTGCTCGGCGTCGATCCCAGCCTGCGCGGCGCGGCGCGGGCCTGGCTGCGGCGCCGCCACATCGGTCCGTGCCTGCACAGGAGCTAGGATGCGAAACGGCGCGCTCGCCCTGCTGATCCTGCTGCTCGTGGCGACGCAGGCGCGCGCGCTGGTCTCGAACGGGGATTTCTCCGCCGGCGGCACGCCGCCCGCGGGCTGGTCGCTGGACGGCGCCGTATCGGGCAAGGGCAGCCTTCGCGTCCTGCCGGGCGGCGTGCTCGAACTCGCGCCCAATGCACGCAACACGCCGGGCCCTCAGCCCTACGCCATCGGCCAGCTGCTGCCGGCCGAGGCGGTGCGCGGGCGGCAAGTAACCCTGGAGGCGACGCTCGGCGCGGAAGGCGGCGCGACCGCCGTCGCCGGCCTGGCGGTGCTGCGCCGCGGCGGCGCCCCACTGTTCCTGACGCTGCGCGCCGACGGCGCGCCGTCGCGCCAGGCGGAGACGCTGGCGGTGCCGGATGGCCGCG
>NZ_JACADQ010000752.1 GCF_016106015.1 Neoroseomonas rubea | reverse complement strand
CGCCACCGCCGCCCGTGCCGGCGAAGCCGCCCGCGCCGCCGCCATCGGCGCCGCCGGTGCGGCTGCAATGACGCCCGGGCCGATGCCCGCGACCGGAAGGGGGCGCCGATGGAACTGACGCTGACCGTGATCCGCTGCCCGGATTCCGTGGTGCCCGAACAGCGCCGCGTGCCCGGGGGCGACTTCGTCATTGGCCGCGGCGCGGATGCCGGCTGGGTGCTGCCCGACCCGGACCGGCTGCTGTCGAAGCACCATTGCGTCGTGGAATTCCGCAACGGCGGCTGGCAGGTGCGCGACCTCTCGACCAACGGCACCTTCGTCAACCATGCCGAGGTCCCGGTCGGGCGCGACCAGGTCAAGATGCTCGAGGATGGCGACCGGCTGCGGCTCGGCGCCTATGAGATCGAAGTCCATGTCGCGCAGGCGGGCGCCCAGCCCGGCGGCTGGTCCGGCGGCGCGCTGCCCGGCACGGGCTGGGAACAGCAGGCGCCCTCGTCGACGCCCGCCTGGGCCGCGGGCCCGGCGGAGATCGGAAGGGCACGCGTCGGGACTCCAGCCACGCTTGAATTTGG
>NZ_JACADQ010000751.1 GCF_016106015.1 Neoroseomonas rubea | reverse complement strand
CCCGCGCCTTCCGTCGCCGGCCCCGGCGCGCCGACGACCGGCCCGGTGACGACCGCGCGCCCCGCGACGCCGGCCGTGGCCCGCCCGCCGGTGCGGGAGACGACGTCGGACGCGCCCTCGGCCTCCATCACCGTGACCTTCGCGAGCGGGTCCTGGCAGATCACGCCGGAGGCCGAACGGGCGCTCGCCCCGCTCGGCCGTGCCCTGGCCTCGCAGGACCTCGCCGCCTTCCGCTTCCGCATCGAAGGCCACACCGACGCGGTGGGCGACGCGATGTCGAACCAGGCGCTGTCGGAACGCCGCGCGGCGGCGGTGCGGGACTACCTGATCGCCAAGTTCGGCGTTGCCCCGCAGCGCCTTGTCGCGGTCGGGATGGGCGAGACGCAGCTCCTCGTGCCGACGCCGGACGAAGTGCCGAACGCGCGCAACCGGCGCGTGCAGGTGGTGAACATCGGCAGCTGACGGCGCTGGCGTGACGGATCCGGACGCGACGATCCGACTTCCGCGTCCGGCCGCGCCGGGCCCGGGGCCGGCGCCCGGATCGGAAGGGCACACGCTCGAACTCCGACCTCACT
>NZ_JACADQ010000750.1 GCF_016106015.1 Neoroseomonas rubea | reverse complement strand
CTCGCCCACCGTCAGCGTCGCGCCGGCGCCGATCCGCACCGTGGCGTCGCCGCCGGCCGACAGGCCGAGGCCGAGCGCCGTGCCCGCCGCGCTGCGCCCGCCGGCGAGCGTGCCGATCGCGTTGCCTGGCTGGTCGAGCGTGACGTTGCCTCCGGCCAGGGCCGCGAGCCGTGCCGCGCTGATGACCGTGCCCGCCTGCTGCGTGATGTCCCCGGCATTCGCCCCGCCGGTGAAGCCGCCGGTGCGCAGGATGATCTGCCCCGCGCGCCCGGCGGCGGAGAGGTTGCCGGCGATGGTCAGCCCCGCGGCCTCGAGCGTGAGGGTGCGGTCCGTGCCGACCGAGAGCGCCAGGTCGATGGTCAGCGGCGCGGCGTTGCGCAGCGTGATGTCGCCGAGGGCCGAGAGCGCCGTCAGGTCGCCGATCGCGTTGGTCGCGCCGTCGAGCCGGACGCTGCCGGCGGGCGCGGTCGCGGCGAGGGTGGCGGCCGCGAGCGTCGCGCCGGCGGCCTGCACGATGTCGCCCGCCGTGGCATCGAGCGTGACGGTGCCGGTTGCGCGAATGTCGTTGAGCGTGAGCG
>NZ_JACADQ010000075.1 GCF_016106015.1 Neoroseomonas rubea | reverse complement strand
GTGCCGCGCCGCAACGCCGCACCGCGCGGATGCGAAGCCGGGCGGGCGTCGGCGCCGCGGGCCGCGCGTCGCCCATCACGGCGAGCGCCGCGCGAAGGTCACGCACGCTGCGCGCGATCGGGCCGATCACCTGGAAATCCGCGGCGAGGGGCGGGAAGCCCCATCGGCGCGGCACGCGGCCCGGCGTCGGCTTGATCGTCGCGACACCCGCATGCCCCGCTGGGCGCCGCAGCGAGCCGCCGGCGTCGGTCGCCACGGCAATCGGCCCCATGCCCGCCGCGACCGCTGCGACGGCGCCGCCGCTCGATCCGCCCGGCTGGCGATCCGGTGCCCAGGGATTTCCGGTCGAGCCGAATATCGGGTTCTTCGTGAAGCCGGCGAGCGCGAGCTCGGGCGTATTGGTCTTGCCGAGGATCACGGCGCCGGCGGCGCGCAGCCTGGCCACCGGGATGTCGTCCCGCGGCGCGACATGGTCCTGGTGGAGGTTGCTGCCCCAGGTCGCGCGGAGTCCGCCGACGAACAGGTTGTCCTTCACAGTGACCGGCACGCCGTCGAAGGGACCGATCGGCGTGCCGGACCGCCAGCGCGTGGCACTCGCTTCCGCGGCCGCGCGCGCGCCGGACGCATCCAGCGTCACGATCGCGTTCAGCGCCGGGTTCGTCGCCGCGATCCGCTGCAGGCATGACTCGAGCGTCGCAACGGGATCGAGCCGGCCCGACCTGTAGGCGGCGGCTAGGTCCGTCGCGTCGAGCGCCCAGGCCGCTTCCTCCGTCACGGGAACCAGGCCACGGCCCGCACGGGGCTGCCGGTGCCGGCGCGGATGCGCAGCGGGAAGGCGATGAAGCGGAAGCGCCCGCGGCCGACGACCTTGTCGAGGTTCACCACGCCCTCGTAGTGCGTGAAGCCGAGGTCGCGGCAGACGTGATGCACCTCGAAATTATTCCGCCCCGGCCGCCCGGGGCTGACGGATTCGACGGTGAAGGCGGTGATGCCCTTGCGCCCGAGCCAGGTCGCGCTGTCCTTCGTCAGGCCCGGGAAGTCGGTGATGTAGCCATCCGTGCCCGCCGCGCGCTTGTAGAAGCCGGTGTAGAGCAGGACCGTGTCCTTCGGCTGGATGGTCACGCCTGCCTTGCGCTCCGCCGCCTCGAGATCGGCGATGGTGATGTCGGTGCGGTCCGGGATGTGCGTGAGGTCGAGGCACATGGCCTCGGTGAAGAAGGTCTCGAGCGGCATCTCCTCGATCGTCTTCGCGCCCGGCCGGTCGTCGAAATGCACGGGCGCGTCGACATGCGTCCCGCCATGGTCGCCCATGTGCAGGACCATCGTCGCGGAGGAGAATTCGTAGCCGTCCGCCACGCGCTTCTCGTCATGCGTGCTGAACGGGTAGACCTCGATCGTCGGATGGTTCACGAGCCGCTGCATCTTGTGATGGATCTCGCGGCTGAGATCGATGAGTTCCACGGCAACCCTCGCTGAATCTGATATCCTTGACGACGGTAATTAATTGCTCGCGGCCCATCAAGCCGCGGTCTCCGTGGCGAATGCCAGCGGCCGGCGCAGGGCGAACTCCTCGATCGCCAGCAGTTCCGTCGCCTGCAGATAGTCGATGACGGAGACCCGCAGCGGCGGCGGTTCCGTGCCCACGCGTGCATGCGCGCGCGAAAGGCCTTGCTCCATGCCGGCGACGAATGACGGCGCGCCGGACAGCGGGCCACCCAGCATGATCCGCCGAGGCGCGAGGACGGATGCGATGTCGAACAGCCGCTCCCCCAGCAGGTCGCCGGCGGCTGCCATGGTCGCGACCGTCGAGTCTTCCCTGGCTTGCGCACGCGCCACGGCGTCGCGCAAGGCTTCGGGGCGCATCTCGTCCCAGCCCTGGCGCGGCGCATCCACGGCCAGGCCGGAGAGGCGGCGGAGGATTCCGTAGCCCGCCGCCTCGGTCATCAGGCAGCCGCGCGCGCCGCAGACGCAGCGACCCATCCCGCCTGCGACCGGCACGTGCCCGGCCGTGCGCTCGTCCCCGCCGGTGCGGACCGGCTGCCCGTCGAGCATCACGCTCACGCCGAGGCCGAAGGCGACATGGATCACGAGGCTCGGGCCGGCCATGTCGCCGCCGCTGTCGCGCATCGCGCGGTGCGCCTCCGCCAATCCGAAGGTATTGCCGATCGTCTCCACGATGCCCGGGATGCGGAACCTGTCGGAGAGATCGACAGACGGGCTTCTGCCTTCGAGGACGGAGAGGGAGGAGGCGGCGACACGTCCCGAATCCTGGTCCACGGCGCCCGCCGTCGCGACCGCGAGACCGAGTATGCGTGGCCGGGCGATCCTCGTCCGCGAGAGCAAGCCACGGACGGCCGTGGCGACGTCGTCGAGCAGCCGCGGGTATTGCCGCGGCAAGGCGAGCGGCAAGGCTGCTTCGGCGCGCCGCCGCCCGGCAAGGTCGACGATCGAGACCCTGCGATCCGAGATGGTGAGGCTGACCGCCACGAAGGCCGCGCCGTTCCCATCGGGCGCAAGCTGGACCTGCCGCCGCCCTCTCTGTCCGGGACCGCCTGGCACCTCCTTGCCTTCGCGCACCAGGCCGGCCTCGATCAGGTCGCGGGTGATGCGCGACACGGCGGCATCGGTCAGCCCGATGCGTGCCGCGATCTCGGTGCGCGAGGAGCCCGGCGAGGCAATGATCCGGCGCAGGACGAGCGCGAGATTGTGGTCGCGCAGGGCGCCCACGCTCGCGCCATGGGATCGAAGGTCCATGGCAAACGCTACCGTGGAATGACCGGCTCGCGCCAGGACGGCACGCCGCATGCCGCCCCGGTCGGGTGGCGTGCCCTTCACGCATCCGGCGGGCGAAGGGCACGGGCATTGACGCCTTTGTGGAAACGTTTCACCGTTTCGCAGCGGCGGCGGAGACCACCGGGAGGAAACGGACTTGAAGCGTATTGGGATCGACGTGGGCGGCACCTTCACGGATGTCGTTCTCATCGAGGAGGATGGCCGCGTCCATACCGCGAAGGTGCCGACGACGCCCGCCGACCGGGTGATCGGCGCCATAGCTGGCTTCCGACGCATCCTCGAGGTCGCAGGCTGCAGCCCGGCGGAGGTCGGCTTCATCGGCCATGGATCCACCATGGCGACCAACATGGTCGTCGAGGGCACCGGCGCGCCGACCGCGCTGCTCGCCACGCGCGGATTCCGCGACCTTCTCGAATTGCGTCGCATCGCGCGCCATGACCGCGCCGACCTCTATGACCTGCAATTCGACAATCCGAAGCCGCTCGTGCCGCGGCGCTGGCGCTACGAGGTGCCGGAGCGGCTCGACTGGCGGGGCAATGTCGTGGAGCCGCCGGACGAAGCCGCGTTGCGGGGGATCGCTGACCGCATCGCCAGTAGCCCTGTCGAGGCCGTCGCGATCGCCTTCCTGCACGCCCAGGTCAATCCGGAGCACGAGCGCCGCGCGGCGGAGATCCTGCGCGCGGCGTTGCCGCACCTGTTCATCACCTGCTCGCATGAGGTGAACCCGCAGCAGGGTGAGTACGAGCGCACCAGCAGCACCGTGATGAACGCCAGGCTCGGCCCGGTCTGCGCGCGCTACATCCACGCCTTTCGCGATGGCCTGGCTGCCGAGGGCTTCGGTGGCGAACTGCTGTTCATGGGATCCAATGGCGGCCTTGCAGAGGCCGCGACGGTCGCTGCACGCCCCGTTCTGCTGCTCGAATCCGGCCCTGCCGGCGGCGTCAGCGCGGCCATGCGCTTGGCCGAGGCGAGCGGCCGCGGCGATGCGATCCTCGGCGACATGGGGGGGACGACCTTCGACGTCTCCCTCATCCGTGACGGGCGCCCGGAACTGCGGACGCAGGCGCTGCTGCACAGCTACGCCGTCCGCACGCCGAGCATCGACATCGACAGCATCGGCGCCGGCGGCGGCTCCATCGCCTGGGTGGATGCCGGCGGCGGCGTCCGCATCGGGCCGCAGAGCGCCGGCGCGGATCCCGGCCCTGCCTGCTACGGGCGCGGCGGCACGCGCCCGACAGTGACCGACTGCAACCTGCTGCTCGGCCATATCGACGGGGAGACCTTCCTCGACGGAGCCTTCCGCCTCGATCGTGCGGCGGCCGAGGCCGCGGTCGGCGAGCATCTCGCGCGGCCGCTGAATCTCGGCGTGCTGGACGCCGCGCATGCGGTGCGGGCGGTGGCGAACGCGCTGATGGCGCAGTCGATGCGATTGCTGACGGTCGAGCGGGGGCATGATCCCCGGGGGTTCGACTACCTCTGCTACGGCGGCGCAGGGCCCGTGCATGCCATCGACCTGGCGCGCGAGTTGGAGATGTCCCGCGTCGTGGTGCCCCCCGCGCCGGGCCTGTTCAGCGCCCTCGGCATGGTGCTGGCCGACCGGCAGGCGGATCGCCAGGCGGCGGTGGAGCGACTGCTCGACGCGGTGGATCCGCCCTGGCTCTCGGATCTCTACGCGCGGCTCGAGGCGGAGATCGCGCGCGACCTGCCGCGCGACCCGGCGATCCCGCGCACCATCCGGCGCCGGCTCGACTGCCGCTATGCCGGCCAGCCGGACTCGATCCTCATCGACCTGCCATCGCTCGATGTGGCCGCGATCCGTGCCGCCTTCGAGGAGGCGCATGAGCGGCTGTGGAACTTCACCAAGCCCGACCAGCCGGTGCTGCTGAACAACATCCGCATCGAGGCGCGCGCCGAGATCGGCTGGCGCGGCCCGCTGCGCTTCGCCGAGCCTGTCGCAGCACCCTCGCCCTGGCGCCGCCGCAAGGTGGCGATGGGCGGCGGGCTGCAGGATCTGCCGGTCTGGCGCCGTAGCGACCTGCCTCGGGGCTTCGCGCTGTCGGGGCCCGCAGTGGTCGAGGAGGCGAGCAGCAGCCTGGTCCTCGGCCCGGGCGACCGTGCTGAGATCGCGGACGGCGCGCTCCTCGTCGTCACTCTCGCACCGGCGGAGGCCGCGTGATGGACATCGTCACCTACGAGATCCTCCGCTCGAGCCTCTACGCGACGGCGCGCGAGATGAAGCTCGCCATGATGCGGACGGCGGGCAGCCCGATCGTGCATTCGGGCGGCGATGCCTCCGCGGCCGTGTTCGACGCGGAGATGCAACTCGTCGCGCAAGGCAACGACATCCCCACCATGCTGGGATCCGCCGTGATCTCGACGCGCGCCTCGGTCGAGGCGATCGGCCGCGACCGCCTGCGCCCCGGCGATGTCATCGTCAGCAACGACGTCTATCTCGGCGGTGGCAACCACCAGCCTGACGTGCAGTTCACGCGCCCCGTCTTCGTCGATGGCGCGATCGTCGCCTTCGTCATGACGCGCGGACACTGGAGCGACATTGGCGGCCAGCTGCCGGGATCCTACACCACCCAGACCTGGGATGTGTTCGCCGAGGGCATCCGCATCCCACCCGTGCTGCTCTATCGCGAAGACCGGCCGGTCGAGGACCTGATGACGATCATCCTGCAGAACACCCGCGACCCTGCGGTGCGGCTGCTCGACGTCCAGTCGCAATACGCCGGATGCGTCGTGGGGGACCGTCGCATCGCCGCGATCGCGCGCCGCCATGGCCCGGCCGCGCTCGCCGAGGCCATGCGCCGCGCGCTGGATCACTCGGAGCGCCTGATGCGCGAGGCGATCCGCGCCATCCCCGACGGCATCTATGAAGCCGAGGACGAACTCGAGCCCGTCTCCGGCCCGCCCGGCTGGCCCACCGCGCCGATCCCATTGCGGGTGAAGGTGACCAAGGCGGGCGATTCCATCCATTTCGACTACGCCGGGACGGGCGCGCAGACGCGCGGCGGCATCAACTGCCCGCTGTCCGTCACCTGCAACAGCACTTGGTTCACTGTGAAGGCTATCACGGACGTCACCATCCCGATCAACCAGGGCTGCTACCGGCCGGTGACCATCGCCGCGCCTGCGGGCAGCGTCGTGAATTGCAGCTTCCCCGCACCGGTGGTGGCGGGGAACACCGAGACGTCGCCGCGCATCATCGACCTGCTGCTCAAGGCGCTCGCCCCGGCCATGCCCGACCGCGTCGTGGGGCAGAGCAATTGCGGCGCCTTCTCCGGCCTGTTCGGCGGCATGGATCCTGACGAGGCGCGGGTGGAGGCGACCGGGCGGCGGTATGTCGGCGTCATCGATCCGCATGCCGGCGGCATGGGCGCGCGCGCAACGAAGGACGGCGTCAACGGCGTGCGCGTCTATGTCGGCAATGCCGGCAGCACCTCGGTCGAGATCATCGAGCAGACCTCGCCGCTGACGGTCGAGGAATGGTCCCTAGTGCCGGACACCGGCGGCGCCGGGCAATGGCGGGGCGGGCTCACCTCCCGCCGCGTCTATCGCGTGGGATATGAGGAGGCGACCTTCACCGCCTGCGGGGAGCGCGGCATCCATCCGCCGCTTGGCCAGTTCGGCGGCGCGGCAGGCTCCACCTTCCGCTGCGAGGTGCGGCGCGGGGCCGAGGTGACGCGCGTGCCCGCCAAGGGCAGCCACGAGATCGTCCATGCGGGCGACGTGGTGCTGCTGCAGCCGGCCGGCGCCGGCGGCTACGGCGACCCGCGACGGCGCGACCGCGGGCGATTGCTGGACGACCTGAAGGATGGCTACGTCACGCCCGAAGCCCTGACGCGCGACTATGGGCTGACGGTCCAGGAAGCCGCCACGCTCTGCGCCGAGGCCGCCGATGTCTGACGCGCTGCCGCTCGCCGGGCGCTTTGTGGTCGAGATCGGCCACAGCCTGGCCGGGCCCTTCGCCGGCGCCATCCTGGCCGATCTCGGCGCGACCGTGCTCAAGGTCGAGGCGGCGGGGAAGGGCGATCATGCGCGCGGCTGGGGCCCGCCCTTCGTCGATGGCGCCGCCGCGCTGTTCCACGCCGTCAACCGCGGCAAGCTCAGCGTGGTGGCGGAGCTGCGGGACCCGGCCACGGCGGCGGCGCTTCGGCGGCTCATCCTCGATCGCGCGGATGTCGTGCTGCAGAACCTGAAGGTCGGCACACTGGAAGCGGTGGGGCTGGGCGCGGACCAACTCGTCGCGGCGAAGCCCTCGCTGGTCATGTGCAACATCGGCGCCTTCGGGCGCGTTGGGCCGCGGCGGGAAGAACCAGGCTACGACCCGCTGATCCAGGCGGCCTCCGGCCTGATGGACATGAACGGCCATCCCGGCGCCCCGCCCGCGCGCGTGCCGGTGGCGCTGAACGACCTCGGCACTGGTGTCTGGGCCGCGCTCGGCATCGTCTCGGCGCTGCTGCGGCGGGAGAGCGACGGGCGCGGCGGCGTGGTCGACGTGTCGCTCTACGAGACCGCGCTGGCCTGGATGACGGTGCCGGTCGCCGACCTGCTCGCCGGCGGGCCGCCGCCGCAGCGCTACGGCTCCGGCGTGTCGAACATCGTGCCCTACCAGACCTTCGCCGCCGCCGATGGTACGCTGCTGGTCGCCGCGGGCAACGATCTGTTGTTCGGCCGGCTGTGCCGCGTGCTGGGCCTGCCCGACCTCGCCGAGGATGCCCGCTTCGCGACGAACGGCGCGCGCGTGGAGAACCGCGACGCGCTGATCCCGCTGCTGGCGGGCGTGATGCAACGGCGGACCCTGGCCGAGTTGTCGGCCGCACTGCGCGACGCGGGCATTCCCTGCGGGCCCGTGCAGGACGTTGCGCATGCGCTGGCGAATCCGCAGACCGCCGCGCTCGGCATTGTCTCCGCCCTGCCGGGCGGCGGGCCGCGCACGGTCGGTCTGCCGCTCTCCTTCGATGGCCGGCGGCCCGCCCCCGCCGGGCCGGCGCCGCGCCTGGGCGAGCACCAGCATCTGCTCAACGCGTGCGAGGAGGAGAAGGCATGACGCATCCGCTCGTGGCGAAGCCGTGGGAAACGCTGCGCGTCGAGGGGCCGGAGCCGGGCCTGCTCGTCGTCACGCTGAACCGGCCGCAGCGCGCCAATGCGATGAACACGACGCTGGGGGAGGAACTGATCGCCCTGTTCGGCACGCTGGAGGCGGCGCCGCAATCCTGCCAGGCGGTGGTCCTGACCGGCGCGGGCGATCGCGCCTTCTGCGCGGGCGCCGACCTTGCCGAGCGCAACGGCATGGACGACGAGGCCTTCGCGCGCCAGCACTACATGTTCGAGCGCATGATGCGGGCGCTCCTTGCCTGTCCCGTTCCGCTGATCGCCGCGGTGAACGGCGCGGCCTTCGCGGGCGGGCTGGAGCTCGTGCTGTCCTGCGACTTCGCCTATGCGGTGCAGGGCGCCCGCTTCGCCTTCACCGAGGTGACGCGGGGCATCATGCCGGGCGGCGGCGGCACGCAGCATTTGCCGCGCAGTATTGGCGCGCGGCGCGCGAAGGAGATCATCTTCACCGGCGCGCCCTTCTCCGCGGAGGAAGCGCTGGCCTGGGGCATCGTCAACCGCCTGGTTCCGCCGGGCGAGGTGCTCGGACAGGCCCTCGCCACCGCACGCCGGATCGCGGCCAACGCCCCGGTCGCCATCCGCCAGGCCAAGAAGGCCATCGATCACGGCCTGCAGGCGGATCTGCGCACCGGCATGCAGATCGAGATCGAGGCGTACCACCAGTTGATCCCGACGCAGGATCGGCGGGAAGGGATCGCCGCCTTCAACGAGAAACGACCGCCGCGCTTCACCGGGCGCTGAGCGGCCAGGACGGGACAAAGGAGGAAACCATGAGCATCACCATCACCCGCCGTGCCGCGCTTGCCGCGGCGCTCGCCATCCCCGCGCTCGCGCGGCCTTCGCTGGGACAGGCGCCGTGGCGCGCGACGCGTCCCGTGCGCGTCGTCGTGCCCTTCCCGCCAGGGGGGGCGACGGACATGTTGGCGCGGCTGATCGCGCAGGGCCTCGGGGAGAAGCTCGGCCAGCCGCTGGTGATCGAGAACCGGCCGGGCGCGAATGGCGTGGTCGCGACGCAGAACCTCCTCGGCTCCCCGGCGGACGGGCACAGCCTGATCCTGGCGACGGCCGACACGCACACCGTGCTGCCCGCGGCCAATCCGCGCCTGCCCTACAACGTCGCCGAGTTCGTCCCCGTCAGCGGCATCGCGAGCGTGGTCTTCGCGCTCGTCGCCCGGCCCGGCCTGCCGGTCGAGAATGTGCAGCAGCTCGTCGAACTCGCGCGCCGGGCGCGGCCGCCGCTGAACTACGCCTCTTATGGCTATGCCAGCGTCTCCCACGTGGCGGGCGAGGTGTTCCGCTCGGCGATCGGTGCCGAGATGACGCATGTTCCCTACCAGGGCGCCGGGCCCGGCGTGCTCGCCATCACCGCCGACCAGGTGGACGTCATGATGGTGCCGGTCGCGGTCGCGAACCCGCAGCGGCCGCGCCTGAAGATGCTGGGCGTGGCGGCCGCGCAGCGCTTCGCCCTGGTGCCCGACGTGCCGACGCTGACCGAGCAGGGCATCCCCGTCCTCGCCGATGCCTGGATCGGGCTGCTCGCCGCGCCGCGCACGCCCGCACCGGTGGCCGAGGCGATCCACGCCGCGGTGTCCGAGGTGCAGCAGACGGCCGCCTTCCAGGAGACGCTGCGCACCAACGGCTTCAGCAGCCTGGGCTACGGCCCCGCGGCCTATGCCACCTTCCTGCGCGCGGAAGCCGAGCGTTGGGGCCGCGCGGTACGCGAGGGCAACATCCGCGTCGAGGGCTGAACGCCCGATGGCTTGCTCCTCGCCGCCACGCAACCTACAGGTGCCCGGGTGTCGTCGGCGCGCGGCCGGCGGCGAGGGAGAAAGTCATGGCCGGGTCCCGCGGCTCGGGCGGATGCGCGAAACCGACTATCCGCGACGTGGCGCAGGCGGCTGGCGTCGGGATCGGCACCGTCTCCCGCGTCATCAACGGGCATCCGAATGTCGGTACGGCTCTGCGCGACCGCGTGGAGAAGGCGATCGCCGCGCTCGGCTTCACTCCGGATGCGGCGGCGCAGAGCCTGCGCGGCGGGCAGTCCCGGACCTTCGCCTGCGTGGTGCGCGACCTGACGGTCCCGGTGCTGGCGAGCTTCGTGGACCAGATGCAGCAGGAACTCGACGCGAAGGGCTACAGCCTGCTCATCGCCTCCTCCTACCACGCCTTCGCGCGGGAGCAGGCGCTGCTCGCGAGCTTCGTGCGCCGTCGCGTGGACGGGTTGGTGATCGCCACGTCCTCCGAGCGCGACCGCCGGCTGCTGAAGCTGCTGCGGGAGGCACCGATGCCGGTCACGCTGCTCGACCGCGCGCGGCCGGAGAGTCTCGACAACGTCCGGGTGGACCATGCCGCCGGCACGCGGGCCGCGATCGCGCATCTGTTGGCGCTCGGCCACCGGCGGATCGCGGTGATCTCGGGCGCGGACGTGGCCAGCCCGGTCAGCGAGAGGCTCCGTGGCGCGCGGGAAGCGCATGCCGCGCTCGGGTTGTCGCTCGATCCCGAGCTGGTGCGGCTCGGCTCCTTCGCGACCGCCTTTGCCGAGCAGCAGGCGGCACTCCTGCTCGATCTGCCGAATCCGCCGACGGCCTTCTTCGTGGCGGGGACCGCGCTGCTGCCGGGCCTGCTGCGAGCGCTGCAGGCCCGCGGCCTCGGCATTCCGCAGGATGTCTCCGTCGTCGCCGGCGCGGAGAGCGAGCTTGCCGAGTTCCACGCGCCGGCGATCTCGGTCGTGCAATGGGACCACGGCGTGCTCGGCGCCATGGCCGCGCGGTTCCTGTTGCAGCGGATCGAGCAGCCCGGCCTGCCGCCGCAGCGTGCGCTCGGGCCGACCACCTACATTCCCAGGGGATCCTGCGCCCCGCCGCGGTGAAGGGGAGCGCCGCGCCATGGCGCTGATGGTCTATCTGAACCGCGTGCAGTTCGGCTTCGGCGCGCTGGCCGAGACCGCGGAGGAACTGCGTCTCGCCGGCATCCGCCGCCCGCTCCTCGTGACCGATGCGGGAGTGCGCGCAGCGGGGCTGCTGGACCGGCTGCAAGGCGTGCTTCCGGCAGGCATGGTGCCGGCGGTCTTCGACGCCACGCCGCCCAATCCGGACGAGGCCGCGGTGCACGCGGCGGTCGCGCTGTACAGGTTTTCCGGCGCGGATGGCGTGCTGGCACTCGGCGGCGGCTCGCCGCTCGACCTCGCCAAGGCCGTCGCGCTCGCGGCGACCCATGATGCGCCGCGTCTTGCGCCCTATGCGGTGGTGGAAGGCGGCCTTGCGCGCATCACCGCCGCCGCGGCACCGATCGTCGCCGTGCCGACCACGGCGGGGACGGGCAGCGAGGTCTCGCGCGGTGCGCTCATCATCCTCGAGGATGGGCGCAAGGTCTCGATTGGCAGCCCGCATCTGATCCCGCGCGCGGCGATCTGCGACCCGGAGTTGACGCTGGGCCTGCCGCCCGGGCTCACCGCCGCGACCGGCATGGACGCGATGGCGCATTGCATCGAGACGCTGTGCTCGGCGCGCGAGAACCCGATCGCCGACGCCATCGCCCTGGACGGCCTCGGCCGCGCCTGGCGGGCCTTGCCGCGCGCGGTCGAGGACGGGACGGACCGGGATGCGCGCAAGGAGATGATGCTCGCCTCGATGCAGGGCGCGCTCGCGTTCCAGAAAGGGCTTGGCGCGGTGCATGCCCTGTCGCATGCGCTCGGCGCGCTGCCCCTCCGGCCGCATCACGGCACGCTGAACGCGCTGCTGCTCGCGCCGGTGCTGCGGTTCAACGCGCCGGAGATCCGCGGCGTGATCCCCCGGCTGGCGCAGGCGGTCGGCGTCGCGCCGGCGGCCGAGGCACTGGCCGACGCGATCGCGGCGCTGAACCGCCGCATTGGCCTGCCCGTCAGCCTCGCCGCCATGGGCATCCCGGCCGATAGCCTGCCCGCAGTCGCGGCCGCGGCGATGCGCGACCACCACCACCAGACCAACCCGCGCCGCGCGGAGGAAGGCGACTACCTGCGCCTGCTGCGCGCTGCCCATGCCGGAGGATGAGCGTCACCATGCCGCCCGAGGATGCCGATGCGCCGCGCACCATGTTCGAGAAGATCTGGGACCGCCACCGCGTGCTGGAACGGCCGGACGGGCAGGTGCTGCTCTATGTCGACCGGCACCTGATCCACGACGGGAGCGAGCCCGCCTTCGAGATGCTGCGCCGCCGGGGCCTCAAGCCCCGCGCGCCGGAGCGCATCTTCGGCACGCCCGACCACTACGTGCCGACGGATACGCGCGACGTCGCCGCCATCCCCGATCCGGCCCTGCGCGCGATGGTCGAGACGCTGGAGCGCAACGCCGCCGAGCACGGCATCCGCCTGTTCGGCCTGCAGGACGAGGGGCAGGGGATCGTCCACGTCATCGGGCCGGAACAGGGGCTGAGCCAGCCCGGCCTGCTGATGGTCTGCCCCGACAGCCACACCTCGACGCATGGCGCCCTCGGCGCGCTCGCCTTCGGCATCGGCATGACCGAGGTGGCGCATGTGCTGGCGACGCAGACGCTCTGGCAGCGCAAGCCGGCGACGATGCGGATCACCGTCGACGGCGAACTCGGCGCGGGCGTCACGGCGAAGGACGTGATCCTGCACATCATCGCGACGATCGGCGGGGCGGGTGCGGCGGGGCATGTCATCGAATACGCCGGCAGCGCGATCCGCCGCCTTTCCATGGAAGGGCGGCTCACGCTCTGCAACATGTCCATCGAGGCCGGCGGCCGCGCGGGCATGGTGGCGCCCGACGAGACGACCTTCGCCTACCTGAAGGGCCGCCCCTACGCGCCGCAGGGCGCGGAATGGGACCGCGCCGTGGCGCGCTGGCGTGCCCTGCCGAGCGATCCCGGCGCGCGCTTCGACCGGGAGGTCGCGATCGATGCCGCCGCCATCGCGCCCACCGTCACCTGGGGCAACTCGCCGCAGGACGCCATCGCCGCCGATGGCCACATCCCCGACCCGGCGGAGGAGCCCGATCCAGAGCGTCGCGCTGCGATGGCCGATGCCTTCGCCTATATGGGACTAGCGCCGGGCATGCCGGTCGACGCGCTGCGCATCGACCGTGTCTTCATCGGGTCCTGCACCAATGGTCGGATCGAGGATCTGCGCGCCGCCGCGGCCATCGCCCGCGGGCGCCGCGTTGCCGACGGCGTGACCGCCTGGGTCGTGCCCGGCTCGGCGCCCGTGAAGCGGCAGGCGGAGGCCGAGGGCCTCGATCGGATCTTTACCGCGGCCGGCTTCGCCTGGCGGGAGGCCGGGTGCTCCATGTGCCTCGGCACGAATGGGGAGATCGCGGCACCCGGCGAAAGGGTCGCCGCTACCTCCAACCGCAATTTCCGCGGCCGCCAGGGCCCGGGCGTGCGCACCCACCTGATGAGCCCCGCCATGGCCGCCGCCGCCGCGGTCAGCGGCCACATCGTCGACGTTCGCCGGTTGGCGGGGAACTGAGCCAGATGGACCGCTTCACCACGCTGCGCTCGGCGGCCGTGCCCTTCGCCCGCGACAACATCGACACCGACCAGATCCTGCCCGCGCGCTTCCTGCACATGCCGCGCGACGGCGACCACGGCGCCTGCCTGTTCCGCGACCTGCGCTGCGCGGCCGATGGCGCGGAAGTGCCTGACTTCCCCCTCAATCGCGCGGGCTGGCGGGATGCGCGCATCGCCATCGGCGGGCGCAACTTCGCCTGCGGGTCCTCGCGGGAGAACGCGGTCTGGGCGCTCCAGGGCGCCGGCATCAGGGCGGTGATCGCGCCGTCCTTCGGCGACATCTTCGCGATCAATTGCGTCAAGAATGGCGTCCTGCCCGTCGTGCTGCCGGCCGAGGCGGTCGCGTCGCTGGTGGCCGAGGCCGAGGCGCGGCCCGGCGCCGAGATCACGGTGGATCTCGAAGCGCAGACGGTCACCGGGGCCGATGGCACGGTGCATCCCTTCGAGATCGACCCCTTCACGCGGCATTGTCTGCTGGAAGGCGTGGACGAGCTCGCCTTCACGCTGTCGCACGAGGAGGACATCGCCGCCTTCGAGCGGCGGATGGGACGCGAGAATTCCTGACCCTGAGGACGATACGAGCATGCATATCGCAGTCCTGGCCGGCGACGGCATCGGCCCCGAGGTGACCCGCCAGGCGGTGAAGGCGCTGCGCGCCGTCGCCGCCAACGGGCCGCAATTCGAGTTCACCGAGGCGCCGATCGGCGATGCCGCCTACGACACCACGGGCGACCCCCTGCCGGAGGCCACCGCGGCGCTCGCCGAACGCGCCGATGCCGTGCTGTTCGGCGCCGCCGGCACCTATGAGAGCGACCTGCGGCCGCCCGAGCAGCGCGGCGGCCACGCGCTGCTGCGCCTGCGCAAGCGCATGGACCTGTTCGCGAACTACCGCCCCGTGATGGCCTTCCCCGAGCTCATCGGCGCCTCGACGCTGAAGCGGGAGGCGCTGGAAGGCGTCGACCTGATCGTGCTGCGCGAGCTGACGGGCGACATCTATTTCGGCACGCCGCGCGGCGTGCATGTCGAGAATGGGGAGCGCGTCGGCATCAACACGATGCGCTACACCGAAGGCGAGATCCGCCGCGTCGCCCATGCCGGCTTCCGCGCCGCGGCCGCGCGGCGGAAGAAGCTGTGCTCCGTGGACAAGGCCAATGTGCTCGAGACCATGGCGCTGTGGCGGGAGGTGGTGAGCGAGGTCGGGCGCGACTACCCCGAGGTGGAGCTGACGCATCTGTACGTCGACGCGGCCTCGATGCACCTGATCCGCCGGCCGCGCGACTTCGACGTGATCGTCACCGGCAACATCTTCGGTGACATCCTCTCCGATGCCGCGGCGATGCTGACCGGGTCGATCGGCATGCTGCCCTCCGCCTCGCTGAACGCCGAGGGGCGGGGGCTGTACGAGCCCGTGCACGGTTCCGCCCCCGACATCGCGGGCAAGGACATCGCCAATCCGCTCGCCTCGATCCTCTGCGGCGCGATGCTGCTGCGTCACTCGCTCGGCCAGGCCGAGCGCGCCGGACGGATCGAGACCGCGGTGCGCCGGGTGCTTGCGGAAGGCTACCGCACGGCGGACATCATGGAGGAGGGCGCCACGCGCCTCGGCACCGAGGCGATGGGCGATGCGGTGGCGCGGGAGATTGCGCGGCTCGCCAAGGCCTGAGACGCAACGGACCGGGAGGAGAACAGAAATGACCGTATCCGCGACACGCCGCGCCGTCCTCGGCGCCATGCTCGCCGCGCCGTCGATGGCGCGGCCCTCGCTCGCGCAGGGCGCCTGGCCCGCGCGGCCGATCCGCTGGCTCGTGCCCTTCGCGGCCGGCGGCGCCGCGGACACCGCCGCG
>NZ_JACADQ010000749.1 GCF_016106015.1 Neoroseomonas rubea | reverse complement strand
GCCCGGCGTCGCGCGCAACGCGAATCGCGCTCCCGGCCGCGCGGCCGCATCCCGCGCCCCCTGGCGCAGCGCGGCGAGCCCGCGCGTGAGCGGGGAGGGCGGCCAGCCCACCACCTCATGCAGCGGCGCGTGGATGCGGTCGCGCACGATCTCGGCCAGGCCAAGCCCCGTGAAGCCCACCAGCCGCGCGAGCCGGTCCGGCGCGAGCGCCGCCCGCAGCGGGGCCTCCAGCGCCGCCCGCCGCTTCGTGGAAAGCCCGGCGAAGTCCACCAGGATGGCCCCGCCCAGGTTGCGCAGCCTGATCTGCCGGGCAAGTTCGGGCAGCGCCGCCGCGTTCATCGCCGCGACCGCGCCGGGGCCGCGCGCGCCGGCGGCGCTGCCGGCATCCATGTCGATGGCCGCGAGCGCCGGCGTCGGGTGGATCAGCAGCCGCCCGCCGCCGGACAGCGGCACCTCCGACCCGGCCAGCGTGTCGAATTCCGCCTCCAGCGCGTCCTCGAAGGCAGGGGCAGCCACAACGCGCAGCCGTGGCCCGAGCGCGCCGCGCCACGCGGCCGCGAGCGCGGCGCTGTCCACATGTACCTCGGCGCG
>NZ_JACADQ010000748.1 GCF_016106015.1 Neoroseomonas rubea | reverse complement strand
CGCCGCGCGCTGCCGCGCGCGGGGGGCGGAGGTGGAGACCGCGGCGCTGGACGTGCGCGACGGGGCGGTGCTCGCCGACCGGCTGCGCGACTGGGACGCCGCGCGGCCGGTCGATTGCGTCATCGCCAATGCCGGCATCTCCCGCGGCCGCGGCCCCGACGGCGCCTTCGAAGGGACCGATGGGGCCACGGAGCAGGTCGCGGTGAACCTTCTGGGCGCGATGCACCTGGTCGAGCCGCTGCTGCCCGCGTTGCGCGCGCGCCGCGCGGGGCGGATTGCGCTCGTCGCCTCCGTCGCCGCCTATCGCGGCCTGCCCGACGCCCCGGGCTACGCGGCCTCCAAGGCGGGCTTGCGCTGCTACGGGGAAGGGCTGCGCGCGGCTCTGCTGCGCGAAGGCGTTGCCGTAACCGTGCTGCTGCCGGGCTTCTTCGACAGCGCGATGGGCGCGCGTTGGCAGGGGCGGCGCCCGCTTGCCATGGGGCTCGACGCGGCGGTGGCGCGCTGCCACCGCGCCATCCTCGCGGGGCAGGGGCGGCTTGCCTTCCCGCTGCCGCTCGCGCTGCTGCTGCGCGCCGTCGATGCGCTGCCCGC
>NZ_JACADQ010000747.1 GCF_016106015.1 Neoroseomonas rubea | reverse complement strand
GGCGCCGGACCCGCCGGACGAGGACGAGTCCGGCGCGTGCCAGAGGACGCCGCGCCGCCCACCCGTCCCCGCCCGGGCCCCGCCCTTCGTGGCGCCGTCGGCCCCGCCGCGGCGCGGAGCACCGCCTTCGATGACCAAGCGCATGCTGATCGACGCATCCCACCCTGAGGAAACGCGGGTGGTGGTGCTGGACGGCAACCGGGTCGAGGAATTCGACCTCGAGACCGCCACCCGCCGCCCGCTCAAGGGCAATATCTACCTCGCCAAGGTGGTGCGGGTGGAACCCAGCCTGCAGGCCGCCTTCGTGGAGTATGGCGGCAACCGCCACGGCTTCCTGGCCTTCGGCGAGATCCATCCCGACTACTACCAGATCCCCGTCGCCGACCGTCAGCGCCTGATCGAGATGCAGGCCGAGGAAGCGCGCGAGGAGGAGGAGGCGGACATGCCTCCGGAATCCGCCATGGACCGCGCCGACTGGAACGGCGAGGGCGCGGAGGCCTGGACCCAGGGCGAGGAGGCGAATGGCGAGGACGCCGCCGCCGCCGCGCCGGAGCCCGCGGGCGCCGCCGCCGCACCCGTGGCCGCCGAGCCGCCG
>NZ_JACADQ010000746.1 GCF_016106015.1 Neoroseomonas rubea | reverse complement strand
GAGCGCGAGCGCCAGGTCGAGCCGCGGCGCGGGGGCGAAGCGGAAGGTCGCCGCGCCGCGGCCCGTCACGCCGCCGAGGTCGAGCGCGAGATCGTCCGCCGCCGCGACCTCCGCCGTCACGCGCATCCGGCCGCTGGCACGGAAGGGGCCCGCCGGGGCGGCGAGCAGGGCCGAAAGATCCGGGCCGCCGGCCTCGATCCGGCCCTCGAACCCGTCCTCCCCCACCAGCACGCCGCGCGCCGTGACGCTCGCCGCGCCGAGCGCCATGGAGATGTCGAGCGTCGCGACGCCGTCGAAGCCGGGCCGGCCGACCACCGCCTCGAACCGCACCGGCGCGCCGCGCAGGGTGAAGCTGCCTTCCGTGCGCACGGCGTCCAGCGGGCCGGGGGCGGCGAGGCGCGCATCGACGCCTTCCAGCACGGCGCCGCCGACCGCGACGCGGCTGTTCTCGATGCGCGCGTCGAAGCCCGTCAGCCAGGGCGGCGGGCGCAGCGCGCCGACGCTTGCGGGCGGCCAGGGCAGGCGGATCTCGGCGCCGACCAGGACCAGTTCGCGCGGCTCGAGCCGCCCGCCGAGCAGCGCGCCGAGGCCGAGGCTGAGGC
>NZ_JACADQ010000745.1 GCF_016106015.1 Neoroseomonas rubea | reverse complement strand
ACAGGCCCGTGGTGGCGAACACCGTCTCGCCGGAGAGCGCGAGGCCGGCGCCCATCGCCCCGTCGCTGTCGCGCCGCCGCGCCGTGTCGCGCCGCCAGCGCCGCCCGCCGGTGCTGAGGTCGAAGGCCGAGACCTCGCCGAAGGCATCGGCGACGAAGACAAGGCCGTTGCCCGCGACCGGGCCAGCCGTGAGGCGTCGCCGATAGGCGCTGCCGCTGCCGAAGCCGCTCGACCAGGCGCGACCGAGGCCAGGGCCGAAGGCGACATGGCCGCCGCCATGGGCGGCGTCCCCGCCGGCCATGGGCCAGCTAGCGCGCGGCGCGGCGGGCGGCAGGACCACCTGGGACCCCGCAGCGGCATCGTCTGCCGCGAGACTGCGCTCGGGCATGTCCATGACGCTGCGCCGCTCGCCCTCGAAGCGGGTGCGGCGCTCGCCGAAGATGTCGTCGAAGGTCTCGCAGCCGGCGAGCAGGCCGGCGGCGCCGAGCAGCGCGGCGCGGCGGGTGGTGGGGGTGCGCATCAGCCGGCGAGCCCCGAAGCGATCCGCTGGGCGCGGTCGCGGATCGCGCGCGGCGCCGTCACGTCGGCCGCCAGGGCCTCGAGC
>NZ_JACADQ010000744.1 GCF_016106015.1 Neoroseomonas rubea | reverse complement strand
CTCCGCCTCGGAGAACGGCACGACCGGCCCATGCCAGCGTGCCGCGGCCCGCGCCGCATCGCTGCCCGGCCGCGGCGGGGCGAGCGCGGCGACGGCCACCGGCCATCCCGCCTGCTCCAGAAGGCGCGCCGCGACATAGCCATCCCCGCCATTGTTGCCCGGCCCCGCAAGCACCAGCGTCCGGCAGGGCCGGGACAGCCGCATCGCCGCGCGCGCGACCGCCCGGCCCGCCGCCTCCATCAGCCGGTCCCCGGGGATGCCGCCGGCGATCGCGAGCGCATCCGCCCGCCCCATCTCCTCGGGCGTCAGCAGTTCGAGAGGTTTGCGCGGCAGACGCGCATCGGACTTGATTTGCGTCATCGGCTCACGGAAGAATGCGCTTAGTCGAATAAAGGGAGAACCCCATGCCGGGACAGCATGATCGCGAAAGGTCGCTCGCGGAACTCTATCGCGACGATCCGGACCGCGCCGACGCCCTTGCATGGGGGCGGCGGGGCACGCTGAAGGGGGCGGCGCTCGCCGCCATGGGCGCGGCCGTCGGCGCGGCCATCCCTTTCGCGCGGCACGCGCCGGCAGGCTTCGTGCCGGCCGCGCTCGCGCAGGGCGC
>NZ_JACADQ010000743.1 GCF_016106015.1 Neoroseomonas rubea | reverse complement strand
TCGGGACCTGATAGCTGAAGGCGCTGTCCTCGGTCGCCGATCGGTCCGCGATCGGGTTGGCGAGTGTCGGAGCGTCGTTGGTGTTGGCAACAGTCAGCGTGAAATCGTCGCTGGCGCTGGAACCGCTGCTGTCGGTCGCCGTGACGCGAACGGAGATGGTGCCGACATCGTCATTCGCGGGCGTGCCGGAGAAGGTGCGGGTCGCGGGATCGAAGGACAGCCAGGCCGGCAGGGGCGAGCCATCGGCCAGCGTCGCGGAGTAGGCGAGGTTGTCGCCCGCATCGGGATCGCCGAATGCGCCGATCGGGACCTGATAGCTGAAGGCGCTGTCCTCGGTCGCCGATCGGTCCGCGATCGGGTTGGCGAGTGTCGGAGCGTCGTTGGTGTTGGCAACAGTCAGCGTGAAATCGTCGCTGGCGCTGGAACCGCTACCGTCGGTCGCGATGACGCGCACCGCCAGGGTACCGACATCGTCATTCGCGGGTGTGCCGGAGAAGGTGCGGGTCGCGGGGTCGAAGGACAGCCAGGCCGGCAGGGGCGAGCCATCGGCCAGCGTCGCGGTGTAGGCGAGGCTGTCGCCTGTGTCGGGATCTGCGAAGGCTCCGGC
>NZ_JACADQ010000742.1 GCF_016106015.1 Neoroseomonas rubea | reverse complement strand
CGCCGCGTCCAGCGCGGCCTGGGACGCCTCGACGCCGCCCCAGCGCAGCCGCTCCGCCGCCAGGCGCAGATTGGCATCGACCGCCGGCGCGCCGGCCAGCACCGCGGCCCAGGCCGCGGCGGGCGGCATCATGCCATCCAGGTCCAGCCGGTCGAAGGTGAGGCCGAGCCCGAGCGCCGGCCGGGCGCCGAAGCGCAGCACGCCCGCGCCGCTCACCTGGCTGCCATCGATGGTCGCGGCGAATTCCGGCACGCCGAGCTGCGCCGCTTCCAGCACCAGCCGTGCGCGGCCATCGAAGCCGCGCAGCCGCGCCGGGTCCGCATGCTCGAGCCCGAGCCCGAAGCCCGCGAGCGTGGCGCGAAGATTCGGCCCGGCGAAGCGGAGGCCGAGCTCGAGCCTGTCCCCGGCCGTCGCGCCCGCAGCCTCGACCGCCGCCTCCCCCGGCAGCAGGGCGGAGAGGTCGGTCAGCGAGATCCGCTCCTCCTCCCGGAACACGCCGCCGCGCAGCCGGCGCAGCGTCGCGCCGCGGAAGGTCGCGATCTCGGCCGACAGGTCGAGGCCGAGCGGCAGCGGCGGGGCGGCCGCGCCGCGCAGCGCGGCGACCCAGG
>NZ_JACADQ010000741.1 GCF_016106015.1 Neoroseomonas rubea | reverse complement strand
GGCGCGACGGTCGCGCATTGCCCGACGCCCTTCGCGCGCTATGGCGAGCACCTGAAGCACTTCGGCAAGTACCGCGCGCGTGGCGTGAACATGGGCTTCGGCACGGATTGCGCCCCGCACAACCTGATCGAGGAGATGCGCCTGGCCATCCTGCTCGCGCGCAACGCGGTGCGCGACGTGGCGGCGGCGGACACCGGCAGCGTGTTCCACGCGGCGACGGCAGGTGGTGCCGATGCGCTCGGCCGGCCGGATCTCGGGCGGCTGGAGAAGGGCGCGGCAGCGGACCTCGTGCTGGTGGACCTTGCCCATCCGCTGATGTCCCCGCCGCGCGACCCGCTCCGCGCGCTGGTCTTCCACGCGGCGGACCGCGCGGTGCGCCGCGTCATCGTGGGCGGGGAGACTGTCTTCGCCGATGGCCGGCCGACACGGCTCGACGTGACGGAGGCCGCGGGAATCCTTGCCGAAAGCCAAGCGCGGATGCTGCGGGACGCGACGGGGCGGGATTATCGCGGACGGAGCGGCGACGAGATCGCGCCGCTGACGCTGCCGCTGCACTGAGCGGCGATGCGGAAGGCGGGGGGAGAAGGGAACTTCTCCCCCCGGAACCCC
>NZ_JACADQ010000740.1 GCF_016106015.1 Neoroseomonas rubea | reverse complement strand
GCCGCCCCGCACGCGGCGCGGCGCTGGCACGGGCCTTGCGGCAGGGCGGCCGAGGCGCGGGGTTTCCGGCGCCGAGGATCACCAGCGCCGCAGCGGGCGCCGGCCCGGTCGCCCCGGGTCAGGCGCGGAAGGACCAACGACCGGATGGACGCACTCCAGAGCCTCGCGCCACCGACCACGGCGCCGCCGTCTTCGCCGGCCACGGCCGCGACGGGCGACGGCTCCTTCGCCGCGATGCTCGCCGAAGCGACCGGCGCGCCGGGCCAGCCCGGTCATCACCCGGGCGCGGCGGCGAACCGCCCCGCATCCCCCGCGGCACAGGCGGGGAGCGCAACGTCCATGCCGGGCACGCCCGGGCAGGCGCTCGCGGCGGACGCGGCGCCTGTCGCTGCGGGCCAGGCCGCCATCCCGACACCGTCCACCACGGTCATCGCGAAGCCGGCCGCCCCACAGCCGCCACCCGCCGCGGCGCAGGCCGGCGTGCCGGCAGACGCGACGCCGCAGGCGACCGATCCCGCCGCCATCATGCTCGCCGCGCAGCCGACGCCCCCGCCATGCGGCGAGGCCGCGACGGAAGGCCTCGCCGCATGGCGGGGGCGTCGGAGATCGGAAGGGCA
>NZ_JACADQ010000074.1 GCF_016106015.1 Neoroseomonas rubea | reverse complement strand
GCCGCGGCCGAGGCGCGCGCGGTGTCCGCATGCACGGTGACGAAGGCGCGCGCGCCTTCGCCCGCGGGATCCGCGATGCGGGCGAGCGCGGCGTCCGTCAGCGCCGCGGCGGTGGTGGTCCCGGCGGCAAGCGCGGCGGCGGCGTCGGTCAGGGTGCGTGGCATCAGTAGATATCCGGCTCCGGCGTGGGCTGCGTCCCTTCCAGGAAGCGCATGTCGCAACCCTCATCCGCCTGGGTGACGTTGTCGAGATAGAGCGAGGTCCAACCGCGCGCGTAACGCCGCGCGGGCGGCGTCCATGCGGCGCGGCGGCGGGCCATCTCGTCGTCGGGCACCAGCAGGTCGAGCCGGCGGTTCGCGACGTCGAGCCGGATCATGTCCCCGTCCCGCACGAAGGCGAGCGGCCCGCCGACATGCGATTCGGGGGCCACGTGCAGCACGCAGGTGCCGTAGGAGGTGCCGGACATGCGCGCATCGGAAATCCGCACCATGTCGCGCACGCCCTGCTTCAGCAGCTTCTGCGGCAGCGGCAGCATGCCCCATTCCGGCATGCCCGGCCCGCCCTGCGGCCCCGCCTGCTTGAGTACCAGCACGCTGTCCGCGGTCACCGGCAGGTCCGGATCATCCAGCCGCTTCTTGAGGTCGGCATAGTCCTCGAACACCACCGCCGGGCCGGTGTGCTGCAACAGCCGCTGTTCCGACGCGCTGGTCTTGATGACCGCCCCGTTCGGCGCGAGCGAGCCCTTCAGCACGGCGAGCCCGCCTTCCGCCTGCAGGGGCTTGTCGAGCGGCAGGATCACGCTGTCCTCGAATACCTCGGCGCCGTCGATGTTCTCGCCGATCGTGCGCCCCGTGACGGTGCGGGCCGAGAGGTCGAGATAGTCGCGGATGCGGTTGAGGAAGGCCCGCGCGCCGCCGGCATAGAAGAAATCCTCCATCAGGTATTCGCCGGCATTGGGGCGCAGGTTGGCGACCAGCGGCACGCGGCGCGACAGCGCGTCGAAGCGCTCGAGGTCCAGCATGATCCCCGCGCGCCGCGCCATCGCGATCAGATGCGGGATGGCGTTGGTCGATCCGCCAAAGGCCATCGCCGCCGTCACGGCGTTGTCCACGCTGCCCTCGGTGATCAGCGATTGCGGCGTCGCATCTTCCCACACCATCTCGACGATGCGCCGGCCCGCATCCGTCGCCATGCGCGGATGGGCGGAATCGGCCGCAGGGATGCTGGACGCGCCGGGCAGGGTGAAGCCCAGCGCTTCGACCGCCAGCATCATCGTCGCCGCCGTCCCCGCCGTCATGCAGGTGCCGAAGGACCTGGCGATGCCGCCTTCCATGTCCTTCCACTGCGCCGGGGTGATGTTCCCCGCGCGCAATTCCGCATGGTACTTCCACACGTCGGAGCCAGAGCCGAGCGTCTTGCCGCGCCAATTGCCGCGCAGCATCGGCCCGGCGGGGACGAAGATGGACGGCAGGCCGGAACTGATCGCGCCCATCATCAGCCCCGGCGGCGTCTTGTCGCAGCCGCCCAGCAGCACGAGCCCGTCGCAGGGATGGCTGCGCGCCAGTTCCTCCGTCTCCATCGCCAGCATGTTGCGATAGAGCATCGAGGTCGGCTTCTGGTACTGCTCCGTGACGGGGTGCGCGGGCAGTTCCACCGGGAAGCCGCCCGCCTGCCAGACGCCGCGCTTCACTTCCTCCGCCCGCGTGCGGAAGTGGAAGTGGCAGGGCGAGAGCTCCGACCAGGTGTTGATGATGCCGATCACCGGCTTGCCGCGGAAATCCGCTTCCGCGAAGCCGGCCTGCAGCATGCGGCTGCGATGGCCGAAGGCGCGCAGATCCTCCACGCCGAACCAGCGGTGGCTGCGCAATTCCTCCGGACGCTTCCGTGCCATGGGTGTCTCCTCCTCGCTTCCCCGGCACGCTGCCAACTGCTATGGCAGATGTCCATGGCCCCCGCGGATGCCGCCCGAACGAGGCTCGCGCCGCTGGTCGAGGAGGACAGCCTCTCCCTCGGCGAGCGCGCCTATCGGCGCCTGCGCGATTCGATCGTGCAGGGCGCGCTGCCGCCCGGGCGCAAGATCAGCGAACGCAGCCTCGCCACCGCGCTCGGCATCTCCGCCCAGCCGGTGCGCGAAGCGCTGCGCCGGCTCGAGCAGGACGGCATGGTCGTCACCCTGCCGCGGCGCGGCACGGTGGTGGCGGAGGTGGGTGCCGCGCAGCTCGCCGAACTAGGCCGAATCCGCGCCGCCCTCGAAGGGGTCGCGGCCGCGCTGGCGGCGGAACGGATCGCAGCCCCCGACCTCGCGGCGCTCGGCGCGATCCTCGCGCGCATGAAGGCGGGGACGGAAGCGCGGGACACCGACGCGCTCGACGCGGCGAACGAGGAATTCCACGCCCTGATCCATCGCGCCACGGGCAACCAGTTCCTGATCCGCTCGGTGGGCTCGCTGCGTGCGTACGACCATCTCGGGCGGCACCGGGCGGTGGGCAGCACGCCGCGCGACCTGCCCAAGGCCCTGCGCGAACACCAGGGCATCGTGGCCGCGCTGCGCCGGCGCGACCCGGCGCTGGCCGAAGCGCGGATGCGCCAGCACATCCTTCGCTCCCTCGTGACCAACGGCGTGCTTCCGGCCCCGCCCCAGATGCGCAACGGGCGTTGACGCGGCCGGGTCCGGGCGCCACACTCCAAACTGCTATTGCAGTTGAACATGAGGGGCGGCCGACCGCCCCCGCAGGAGGAGGAGCATCCATGACCCCGACCACCGGGCGGCGCCGCCGCACCCTGTTCGCCGCCGTCGCGGCCGCCGCGCTCGGCGTGCTCGGCCTCGCCGCGACACCCGCCGCGGCGCAGGAATGGCGCGGCTGGAACATCCATGCGGCGGACTATCCGAACGGCGTCGGCATGGATGCCTTCACGCGCATGGTCGCCGAGCGCACCAACAACCGCATCCGCATGCGCACCTTCCATTCGGCGCAGCTCGGCCAGCAGGACGAGGCGATCCAGCAGATGCGCCTCGGCACCATCGACTTCGCCAACTTCAACCTCTCCCCCTTCAACAACCTGGCACCGTCGACCAACGTGGTGACGCTTCCCTTCCTGTTCCGGGACGTCGCGCACATGCAGCGCGCGATCGACGGCCCGGCGGGGGAGGCGATCGCCCGTGACCTCGAGGCGATCGGGATCATCGCGCTGTCCTGGTACGATGCGGGGGCGCGCAGCCTCTACACCACGCGCCCGGTGCGCACGCCGGCGGACCTGCGCGGCATGAAGATCCGCGTGCAGACCTCCGACCTGTGGATCGACCTGATGCGCGCGCTCGGCGCCAACCCGACGCCGCTGCCCTTCGGCGAGGTGTTCACCAGCCTGCAGTCCGGCGTGATCGACGGGGCGGAGAACAACTGGCCGTCCTATGAATCGACCCGGCACTTCGAGGTGGCGCGCTTCTACACCACCACCGAGCATTCCAACGTGCCGGAAGTTCTCGCCGTCTCCGCCCAGCGCTGGCGCCGGCTGAACGAGCAGGAACGCGCCATCCTGCGCGACGCGGCGCGCGAATCCGCCGCCATCCAGCGCCGCTCCTGGGCGGAGCGGGAACGCGTCTCCCGCGAGCGTGTCGTCGCAGCCGGCGTGACGGTGATCGAGATCGCCGACCGCACGCCCTGGTCGGCGCTGATGGAGCCGGTCTACGCGAAGTACGCCGCCGATGCGCGGCTCGCGGAACTGGTCCGCACCATCCGCGGGATGCAGTGAGCGCACGTCCGCACCTGGCGCCGGGGGCGGAAGAACCCCCGGCGCTGCGCGCCTTCACCCGCGCGCTCGACATGCTCTCGGCGCTGACCGTCGGGCTGGCGGGCATCGCACTCGTCGTGCTGATCGCGATGATGGGCTGGCTCGTCTTCGGCCGCTACGTGCTGAACGACACGCCGACCTGGATCGAGCGCGCGGCGACGCTCGCCATCCTCGCCATCGCCATGCCCGTCGCGGCGGTCGGCGTGCGCGAACGCTTCCACCTCTCCGTCCTCGGCGTGCGGGAAGCGCTGCCGCGGGCCGCGCAGCGCTGGATCGCGATGGGCTGCGACGCGCTGATGGGGCTGTTCGGCCTCGGCATGGCGATCTGGTCGTGGGAACTGGTCGGCACGGTGGCGAATTTCCGCATCCCGCTCCTCGGCATCAGCCAGGGCTGGACCTACGCGCCGATGGTCGTGGGCGGGGCGCTGATGACGCTCTACGCGATCGAGCAGGTGCTGCACGACATCTACCGCCGCGACGCGCCCGAGAAGCGCGGCGTTGCCGCCGCCTTCCTGGAGTAGCGCGCCCGTGGAATTCGGCCTGATCCTGATCTTCGTCGTCTTCGGCACGCTCGTCATGGCGGGCGTGCCGGTCGCCTTCTGCCTCGGCATAGCCGCCGCCGCGGGCTTCATCTACGAAGGGCTGAACCCCGCCGTCGTCTTCCAGCAGATGGCGAGCGGCATGAGCATCTTCGCCCTGCTCGCCATCCCCTTCTTCATCTTCGCCGGCGAGATCATGCTCCATGGCGGCATCGCCCGCCGGCTGGTCGCGCTCGCCTCGGCCTGCGTCGGCTGGATGCGCGGCGGGCTCGGCATGGTCGATGTCTCGACCTCGATGCTGTTCGGCGGCATCTCGGGCTCGGCCGTCGCCGACACCTCGGCCACCGGCACCATCCTGATCCCCGCGATGAAGGCCAAGGGCTATGGCGTGGACTACGCCGTCTCGCTCACCGTCACCTCGTCGATCGCCGGCATCCTCATTCCGCCCAGCCACAACATGATCCTCTATTCGCTGGCGGCGGGAGGCGGGATCTCGGTCTCGGCGCTGTTCATCGCGGGCATCGTGCCGGGCATCGTGATGTGCCTCAGCCTCGGCATCGCCGCCTATGTCATGGCGGTCAGGCGTGGCTATCCGGCCGATGCCTGGCGCGGCTTCCGCCATCTGGCCTGGACCTTCGTCGATGCCCTGCCGGGGCTGATGACCGCCGTCATCATCCTGGGCGGCGTTCTGTCGGGCGTCTTCACCGTGACGGAAAGCGCGGCCTTCGGCGCGATCTGGGCGCTGCTCGTGACGCTGCTCGTCTACCGCGCGCTGTCCTGGGGGGATTTCGTCATCGCGGTGCGCGCCAGCGTGCGCACCACATCGGTGGTCTTCCTGCTGGTCGGCACCGCGACCGCCTTCGCCTGGCTGCTGGCGATGTACCGCCTGCCCGACATCCTGACCGAGGGGATGCTGGCCATCAGCAGCAACCCCATCGTCATCCTGCTGCTGATCAATGTCTGCCTGCTGCTGCTCGGCGCGGTGATGGACATGGCCGCGCTCATTCTCATCACCACGCCGATCTTCCTGCCGGTCGTCGTCGCCATAGGCATGGACCCGGTGCAGTTCGGGATGGTGATGATGATGAATCTCGGCCTCGGGCTCACGACGCCACCGGTCGGGGCCGTGCTCTTCGTCGGCTGCGCCATCGGCCAGATCAGGATGGAGCAGATCATGCGCACCATCATCCCCTTCTGGTGCGCCATCCTGTTCGCGCTGATGCTCACCACCTACTGGCCGGCGATGTCCCTCACCCTGCCGCGCCTGCTGCTCGGCTACGGAGCCTGACGCCATGACCGCACCCGCCAAGCCCGTCCTGCTCACCGGCGCCTCGGGCAATCTCGGCCGGCATCTCGCCGCCGCGCTCGCAGCCCAAGGCTGGCGGCTGCGCCTGACCGACATCACCCCCTTCCCCGACGCGCTGCCCGCCGGTGCCACCTTCGTGAAGGCGGATCTCAATGACGGCGTGGCGCTGATCCGCCAGGCGGAAGGCTGCGGCGCCATCCTGCATTTTGGCGGCGTGT
This sequence comes from Neoroseomonas rubea, assembly GCF_016106015.1. Classification (GTDB taxonomy): domain Bacteria; phylum Pseudomonadota; class Alphaproteobacteria; order Acetobacterales; family Acetobacteraceae; genus Neoroseomonas; species Neoroseomonas rubea. The sequence continues at coordinate 9,466 of NZ_JACADQ010000074.1, read as the reverse complement.
CGGTGGAAAAGCCGTTCGAGGAAGTGCTCGGCCCGAACCTCCGCGGCCTCTACCACGTGTACGAGGCCGCGCGGCGCGAGGGCGCGCGCGTGATCTTCGCGAGTTCCAACCACTCGATCGGCTTCCACGAGCGCCCGACCGGGAACAGCGAGCGCCTCGACTTCGACTGCGCCTTCCGCCCGGACGGCTATTACGGCCTGTCCAAGGCCTATGGCGAACTCATGGGCCGCATGTACTGGGACAAGCACGGCGTCGAGAACGTCAACCTCCGCATCGGATCCTGCTTCCCCAAGCCGATCGACCGGCGGATGCTCTCCACCTGGCTGTCCTATGGCGACCTCACCCGGCTGGTCGAGCGCTGCGTGCTGGCCCCCCGCGCGGGCCATGCCGTGATCTGGGCCTGTTCCGACAACCCAGCGTCGTACTGGGGCAAGGATCATCGGGAGCGCATCGGCTGGGCGCCGCAGGACAGCGCCGAGCCCTGGCGGCCCGAAGTGGGCTCCATCACCGCCGACCCGGTCACCGAGCGCTACCAGGGCGGCGGCTACACCGCGATCGAATACTCCCGTGCCGCGCCCTCCCCGCGCGACTGCTTCTCGCTTGACGACTGAGCCCGGTTCGGTCGCGCTCGCCGCGGGCGACTGGGCGGTCACGATCGACCCTGCGCGGGGCGCATCCGTCACGCGCCTCGTCTTCGCCGGGCAGGATCTGCTGGCGGACGAGCCCGCCTTCTGGATGATCCCCTGGGCAAACCGGCTCGATGGCGGGCGGCTCGGCCAGCATCGCCTGCCGGTGAACCGGCCGCAGGACGGCACGGCGATCCACGGCCTCTCCCGCGACCGCCCCTGGCAGGTGGCCGCACAGGCGCCCGATTCGGCGACCCTGGCGCAGGAGGTCGATGCCGCGCCCTACCGCTACGCCGCGCGGCTGGGTGTCGCCGTCACGGAAGACGCCTTCACCATCGACCTCGCCATCATCAACACAGGGGCGGAGGCGATGTCATTCGGCGCCGGCTGGCACCCCTGGTTCCGGCGCCCGCCAGGCACGCGCCTGATGTTCCGCGCCACGCATCGCTGCCGGCACGATGCCCGCACGCTGCCCGTCGCGGCCGACCTCATCCACGGGTTCAGTGGCGGGGAGGAGGCCTTCCTCGGCCTCGACACCCATTTCACCGGCTGGGACGGCATGGCGCGAATCGCCTGGCCGGGGCTCGCCCTGACGCTGGAGGCGACCGGCGCACTCGCCACCAACCTGCAGGTCTATGCCCCGCGCGACCGGCCCGTGCTCTGCGTCGAGCCCTGTTCCCATCTGCCGGACGCGCCGAACCGCCCGGATCTGGCCGATCTGGGCCCGATGCGGCGGCTCGCCCCCGGGGAAATCTTGACCGGACGCATCATCCTGTCAGCGGAGTGTTCACACCTGCCCTAGGCCGGGGCATAGGATGGGGCATGGCTTCCTCCCCCACCGCCCTCGTCCTCGGCGCCGGCATCATGGGCCTCTCGGCCGCCTGGGGGCTCGTCCGCCAGGGCTTCGCCGTGCGCGTGCTGGACCAGGACCCTGTGCCGAACCCGCGCGGCGCCTCGGTCGATCACCACCGGCTGATCCGCCACGCCTACGGCGCGCAGGCCGGCTACATGCGCATGGTGGACCCGGCCTATGCCGCCTGGGACATGCTGTGGCGCGACCTGGGCGAGGTGCTGCACATCCGGACCGGCGTGCTCGCCGTCTCCGGCGGCGAAGCGGGCTGGCTCGGCGACAGCCGCGCCGCACTCGCCGCCGATGGCCGCGCCTTCCAGGACCTCTCCCCCGCCGAGATCCCCGCGCGCTTCCCCATGCTGACCGAGGCCGGCATCGGCGCCGCGTTCCACATGGCGCCGGGCGGCGTGCTGCTGGCGGAACGGATCGTCGCGGGCCTGGCGCGCCACCTTGCCGTGCGGGGCGTGGCGATGCTGCGCGGCCGCGCCGTCGATGTCATGCCGGAGGCGGGCGCGCTGCGGCTCGCGGACGGCACCGTCGAATCGGCCGACCTGCTGGTGCTCGCCGCCGGGCCCTGGGCGCCGCGCCTGCTGCCCGCCGCGCTCGCCCCGCGCGTCGTCGCCTCCCGCCAGATCCTGGTGCGCCTGGAACCGCCGGCCCACCATGCGGAAGCCTGGGCGCGCGCGCCGATGCTGCTCGACCTGGCGGAAGAAGGCGGCTTCTACGCCGTGCCGCCGGTCGCGGGCACGCCGCTCAAGATCGGCGACCACCGCTTCTCCCGCACCGGCGACGCCGAGGCCGACCCGCGCGACGCGACCCCGGCCGAGGCGGAGGAGATCCTCGCCTTCGCCCGCCCGCGCATCCGCGACCTCGGCGACTACCGCATCCTCGGCGCGCGGGCCTGCTACTACGATGTCGAGGACGGGGAGCGATTCGTGGTGGAGCCTCTCGGGCCGCGCGCCTTCGTCATGTCCGGCTTCACCGGCCATGGCTTCAAGTTCGCGCCGCTGCTGGGCCTGGCGCTGGCCGCCACGGCGCGCGAGCCCGCGCTGACGCCGAACCTCGTGCCCTGGGCGGCGGGCGAGGCGCCGCCCGCGCCCGGCCTGCTGGCCGCCATCGAGAGCATCCCCGCATGACCAGCACCGCCGCCACCGACCTTGTCTTCGGCCTGACGCGGATCGTCGGCCTGCCCGCGCTGACGGATCGCGCCGGCGCGCCGCTCTCGGCCGCGGACATCGCGCAGATCGTCGAGGAAGCCGACCGCTTCTGCCGGGAGGTGCTGCAGCCCAACGCCCAGGCCGCGGACCGGCAGGGCGCGGTCTATGCCAACGGCACAGTCACCACGCCCTATCGGGACGCCTACGCCAAGTGGATGGAAGGCGGCTGGCAGTCGCTCTCCGCCCCCGTGGACCATGGCGGCCAGGGGCTGCCGGCCTCGCTCTGGACGGCGATGACGGAACTCGGCATGGCGGCCGACACGTCGTTCATGCTGGGCCCGCTGCTGACCGCGGGCGCGATCGACTGCCTGGTGCATCACGCCACACCCGACCAGGCCGCGCGCTGGCTGCCGCCCATGGTCAGCGGCGAATGGACCGGCGCGATGTGCCTGACGGAACCCAATGCCGGCAGCGACCTCGGCGTGCTGCGCACGCGGGCGGAACCGCTGGGCGAGGGCAAATACGCGCTGCACGGGCAGAAGATCTACATCACCTGGGGCGAGCACGACTGCACCGGGAACATCCTGTATCTCGTGCTCGCGCGCCTGCCGGATGCGCCGCCGGGCTCAAAGGGCATTTCCCTGTTCGCCTGCACCAAGGTGAAGGAGGACGGCACGCGCAACGCGCTCCGCTGCGGCGGGATCGAGCGCAAGATGGGCATCCATGCGAGCCCGACCTGCGTCATGCTGTTCGAGGGCGCGGAAGCCGAGCTGGTGGGCGAGCCCCATCGCGGCCTGCCGGCGATGTTCGCGATGATGAACAACGCCCGCCTGGGCGTCGGCACGCAGGGTGTTGCGCATGGCGCCGCCGCGCTGCGGCTGGCGGAATCCTACGCCGCGATGCGCGTGCAGGGCGGCCGCCCGATCGCCGAGCATCCGGACGTGGCCCGCATGCTGATGGAAATGCGCAGCACCACGCTCGCGGCACGGCTGCTGGCGCTGGAGACCGCCGCCTGCGTCGACCGCCACGCGCTGCTGGGGGAGGAAGCGGCGCAGACCCGCCTCGCCCTGCTGACGCCGATTCTCAAGGCATGGGGCACGGATCGCGGCGTCGAGACGGCCTCCACCGGCATCCAGGTCCATGGCGGCATGGGCTTCGTCGAGGATGCCGGCGCGGCCCAGGTGCTGCGCGACGCCCGCATCGCGCCGATCTACGAAGGTACCAACGGCATCCAGGCGATCGACCTGCTGGTGCGCAAGGTGGCCAAGGATGGCGGGGCGGAGATGCGCGCCCTGCTGGCCGAGGTGAAGCGCCTGTCCGATGGGCGGCTGCGCAGCGCCGTCGCCGGGCTCGAAGCGGCGACGGAGGCCGTGCTCGCCGCCCAGGGGCGGAATGCCGATGCCGGCCAGTCCGTCGCCGTCGCCTATCTGGACGCCGCGGGCTGGGTGCTGGGCGGCTGGATGCTCGCCCGCGCCGCGGCGGAGGATCCTTCCGCCTACGGTCCGGCCGCGGATTTCTACCTCCGCCGCCTGCTGCCCCGCGCCGCGGGGCGATTCGCGGAGATCGAAGGGGCGCTCGCGGCATGAATCGCGCCCTTGCGCCCCGGCCCGGCGGGGCAATCTTGCGGCAACCCTGGTAAAGACGAATGAGCCGGATGAACGCCCCCCTGCCCGCCATCGCCCGCACCCGCCCGCGCGTCGCCATCATCGGCGCCGGCCCCGGCGGACTCGCCTCCGCCATGATCCTCGCCGCGCAGGGCGCGCGCGTGACCGTCTTCGAACGCGAAGCCGCGGTGGGCGGGCGCACCCGCACCATCTCGACCGAGGAAGGCTACCGCTTCGACATCGGCCCGACCTTCTTCCTCTATCCCCGCATTCTGCGGGAGATCTTCGAGGGGTGCGGCGCTTCGCTGGATGACGAGGTCGACCTCATCAGGCTCGACCCGCAATACCGGCTGGTCTTCGAGGGCAAGAACCCGCTGACCATCGACGCCTCCCCCGACATCGGGCGGATGGAAGCCGAGATCGCGAAGATCAACCCGGCGGACGCGAAGGGCCTGCGCTCCTTCATGGAGGACAACCGGGTCAAGCTCGAAGCCTTCCGGCCCGTGCTGGAACGCCCCTTCCACGGGCTGATGACCTACCTGGCGCCGGAGGTGATGAAGGGGCTGCGCTACCTGCGCCCCTGGGCCTCGCTCGACACCGACCTCAAGCGCCATTTCAGCGACCCGCGCACGCGCCTCGCCTTCACCTTCCAGTCGAAATACCTCGGGATGAGCCCCTTCCGCTGCCCGAGCATGTTCTCGATCCTCTCCTTCCTGGAATACGAGCACGGCATCTTCCACCCGCGCGGCGGCTGCGGCGCGGTCTCGGAGGCCATGGCGCGCGTCGCGACCAGGCTCGGCGTCGAGATCCGCCTGGGCGAGAAGGTCGAGCGCATCGCCTTCGAGGGCAAGCGCGCCGCGGGCGTCGAGGTCGATGGCACGCGCCACGCGGCGGATGCGGTGGTGGTGAACGCCGACTTCGCCCACGCCATCCCCGGCCTGATGCCCGAGGCGCTGCGGCCGGCATGGCCCGACCAGAAGATCGAGAAGGCGCGCTACTCCTGCTCGACCTTCATGCTCTACCTGGGTCTCGAAGGCCCGCTGCCGGACCTCGCGCACCACACCGTGCTGCTGGCCGAGGACTACCAGCGCAACCTCGAGCAGATCGAGGGCGGCGTCATCCCGGACAATCCCTCGCTTTACGTGCAGGCCGCCGCGGGCACCGATCCGTCGCTGGCGCCGCCAGGGCATTCGACGCTGTACATGCTCGTGCCGGTGCCGAACCTGCATGGCGGGCAGGATTGGGCGAAGGAAGCGCCGCGCTACCGGCGCCTCGCACTCGACCGGCTGAAGGCGCTCGGCCTGACTGACATCGAAAGCCGCATCCGCTACGAGAAGATCGTCACGCCGCAGGGCTGGCAGGACGAGTATTCGGTGGGCTACGGCGCCACCTTCAATCTGGCGCACAATGTCCGGCAGATGATGCATTTCCGCCCGCAGAACCGCTTCGGCAAGGCGGAGGGCGTCTATCTCGTCGGCGGCGGCACCCATCCGGGCAGCGGCCTGCCGGTGATCTACGAGGGGGCCCGCATCAGCGCGAAGCTGCTGATGCAGGACCTCGGCATGCGGCCGATGGCCGAAAGCGGCGACAGGCTTGGCGCCGCTCAGCCCGCGATGGGCGACTGAAGGAGGAACGCGATATGGGTGCGAACGTCGTCGTCATCGGCAGCGGGCTCGGCGGGCTCGCCGCCGCCGCCGTCGCGCAGGCGCGCGGGCACCAGGTGACGCTGCTCGAGCGCAACCCCTGGCTCGGCGGCAAGGCGGCCGTCCTGCATCTCGACAATCCGGAAGGGCCGGGGCGCTTCCGCTTCGACATGGGCCCGACCATCCTGACCGTGCCGCGCGTGCTGCGCCGCATCTACGCCGAGGCGAACCGCGTGCAGCAGGACGAGCTGCCGCTGATCCGGCTCGACCCGCAATGGCGCTGCTTCTTCGACGACAACACGCGCATCGACCTGATGGAGAAGGTGGACACCATGGCGAAGGCCATGGACGCCTTCGCCCCCGGCAAGGCCAATGGCGAGGGCTACCGCAAGTTCCAGGAGGTCTCCCGCCACCTGCACGAGATCAGCGAGCGGTTCTTCTTCTGGAAGCCGGTTGAGGGCATCGGCGACACCATGTCCTTCTCCGACAACTTCAAGCCGGAGGTGCTGCGCGACATCCTCGCGCTGCGCATGGGCCGCACCGTCGCGAAGGTGATCCGCGGCCATGTGCCGGATGAACGGCTCGCGCAGATGCTGGATCACTTCACCCAGTATGTCGGCTCCAACCCCTACCTCGCCCCCGCCGTGCTCTGCGGCATCGGCGACATGCAGGCGAGCGAGGGCGTCTGGTACCCGGTCGGCGGCACGCGCGCGGTGGCCGAGGGGCTCGCGAAGCTCGCCCGCGACCTGGGCGCGGACCTGCGCACCGACAGCGAAGTCACGGATATCGAGATCACGAACGGCGCCGTGCGCAGCGTGACGGCGAATGGCGAGCGCATCGCCTGCGACGCGCTGATCTCCAACATGGACGCGATCCGCACCTACACCGAACTGGTGAAGGGCCCGCCGGCGAAGGCGATGCAGAAGCGCGGCTACCAGCCGGCCTGCTCGGGCGTCGTGCTCTATCTCGGGCTGAAGAAGCGCTACGAGCATCTTGCGCATCACTGCTTCGTCTTCTCCCGCGACGCGGAGGAGGAGTTCGACAGCATCTACAAGAAGGGCGAGCCCGCGCCCGACCCGACCGCCTATCTGTGCGCGCCGTCCGTCTCCGACGACACGGTGGCACCCGAAGGGGGCGAGGCGCTCTACGTGCTGGTGCACACGCCGCATCTGCGCCCGGGGCATGACTGGTCGAAGATGTTCGCGCCCTACCGGCAGAAGATCCTCGACAAGCTGAAGCGCACCGCCGGGCTCGAGGATATCGAGGAGCGGATCGTGGTCGAGCGCGCGCTGACGCCGGTCGACATCCACAACCGCTACAAGGTGCTGGAAGGGGCGATCTACGGGCTTGCCTCGCATGGCGCCTTCCTCGGCGCCTTCAAGCCTTCCAACCGGTCGAAGGCGATCAAGGGGCTGTATCTCGCCGGCGGCGCGGCGCATCCGGGCCCGGGCATGCCGATGGTGATGATGTCGGGCTGGATCGCGGCGGATGCGATGGACCGCGACCTCGGCGGGCGCGGCATGTCCGCCGCGGCGGAACGGGCGGGGCTGCGGGACGCGCTGCTCGCCGCCGAATAATGGCGCGATCGGGCAAGCCCACGCGCGACCCGGTGACGCTCCGCTCGGAGCGTCACCTCGACTTCTTCAACTTCATGTTCACGCGCTTCACGCGCACGCATATGCGCGCGGTGCGAATCGCGAAATGGGGCACCCCGCGCGTGCCGGAAGGCGCGCCAGCGGTGATCTTCGCCAACCACCCGTCATGGTGGGATGGCGTCGCCTTCATGCTGCTCTATCGCCGCCTGCTGAAGGACCGGCCGCTCTTCACGCCCATGGCGGAATGGGCGCTCGACAAATACGCGTTCATGCGACGGCTCGGCGTCTTCGGGATCGAGACCGGCTCCTCCCGCGGCACCGTCGCCTTCCTGCGCACGGCCGAACACGTGCTGAAGGACCCCTCGCACATCCTCTGGATGAACGCGCCGGGCCGCTTCGCCGACCCGCGGGAAAGGCCCATCCCGATCGCGCAAGGCATGACGCGCCTGCCGGAGATGGCGCCCGGCGCGCATTTCGTCCCGCTCGCGCTCGACTATCCGTTCTGGTCGGAGCGCAAGGCGGAAATGCTCGTCGCCTTCGGCGACCCGATCCCGGCGGCAACGCTGCTCACCCTGGAACGGGATGCACGCACAGCCCATCTCTCGGCGGCGCTCGCGGCGACCTGCGACCGGCTGGCGGAGGATGCGATCTCCCGCGACCCGGCCAGGTTCGAGACGCTCGTGCAAGGCAAGGAAGGCATGGGCGGCGTCTATCAATTGTGGCGCCGCCTGCGGGCAACGATGCGCGGAGAACGCTTCGACCCCCGCCACGACCATCAGACGGGAGACGCACGGTGAACCTCGACTATGCCTGGATCGCCTTTGCGCTGGCCATCTTTCCGGCCGCGCTCGGCGCGATCAACCTCGCCCTGGTGCGAGGGCCGCGGGGTGCCGTGCCGGACGGCGCGCTGGTGTCCATCCTGGTCCCCGCGCGCGACGAGGCGGCGAACATCGAAGCCTGCATCGCCGCGTCGCTCGCGCAGACCGGCGTCGCGATCGAGATCGTCGTGATGGATGACGGCTCGACCGACGGCACACCCGACATCGTGCGCCGCATCGCCGCGGCCGATCCGCGCGTGCGGCTGGTGGAAGCACCGGCGCTGCCAGAGGGCTGGTCCGGCAAGATGCATGCCTGCGCGCGGCTGGCGGAAGCCGCGCGGGGGACGCACCTGCTGTTCATCGACGCCGATGTGCGGCTCGAGCCGCAGGCCGCCGCCGCGCTGGCCGGGCACATGGCGCGCCAGCGCCTCGGCCTCGTCTCCGGCGTGCCGCGCCAGGTCATGCAGACCTGGGGCGAGGGCGTCACGGTGCCGATGATCAACCTGCTGCTGGTGGGCTACCTGCCGGGTGGAGGGCGCGCCTTCACGCGCCATCCGGGCTTCGCCGCCGGCTGCGGGCAGATGATGATGTTCGAGCGTGGCGCCTATGAAGCCGTCGGAGGCCATGCTGCCCTGCGCACCACGCTGCATGACGGGCTGAAATTCGCCCGCCTGCTGCGCGCGCGCGGCCACCGGACCGAGATCGTGGAAGGCAGCGGCGTGGCCACCTGCCGCATGTACCGGGATTTTTCGGAGTCCTGGCGCGGCTTCCTCAAGAACGCCCGCGAAGGCATGGCAACGCCGGTCGGCCTGCCGGTCTGGACCGTGGTGCTCGCGGGGGCGCATCTGTGGCCCTTCTTCCTGCTGCCGGCCTGGCAGGCGGCGATCGCGCTCGCCATGGTGTTCGGCCTGCGCATGGCGATCACGCGCCGCGCGCGCGAACCTTCCTGGACGATCCTGCTGCATCCCGTCGCCGTGCTGGTCGCCCTCGCCATCCAGTGGACGGCGCTGGCGCGCTTCCTGATGGGCCGGAAGGAAGGCTGGAAGGGTCGTGCCTATGCGGCGCCGGGGACGACGTAAGTGCGGGGGAGGAGAACCTCCCCCGCCCCCCCTCCCTTTTTTGGCTGTTTGGCGCCTGGCGCCCACGGTCGCAAAGAAGGTTGAGGGGGGGTAT
>NZ_JACADQ010000739.1 GCF_016106015.1 Neoroseomonas rubea | reverse complement strand
GCCCAGACGGCGACCTCCCCCCCGCGCCGGGCCGCTTCGGCAAGCGCCGCGCCGGTGCCGCGGAGGAAGGCGGGCGGCGGCGCCTCGCAGGCGAGCGCGGCGCCGATGCGCCGCCGCTTCCAGAAGGACATGCCAAGGCAGACGGCCACGGAGCGGTTCGTGAGGTCCAGCGCCCGCCAGGACGCGAGCAGCGCCAGCGCGTCTTCGATCAAGATCGCGCGAGCGGAGGTCGGATCGACGCAGCGAGCCGCCGCGATCAGCCTCGCCAGACACGCGAGTCCGGCCGCCCCGCCACCCTCGGCCGCCACACCGGCGAGGCGCGCGAGCAGCGCCATCGGACCCGGCAGCGCATGCAGCGTCGCGGCGGCGTCGATCAGTGTCCAGGGCGACAGGCGTCCCGGGCGCGTCCCGTCGAAAAGGGGACGTGCCGCGACGGGTGCGAAGGGATCGCGCAGGATGACGAGGCGCCGTCCCCCGGCGGCCCGCGCCGCGGCGCGCATTGCCTCGGCCGCGGCCGCGCGTGCCGGATCGCAGGGATCGATCAGTATGACGCCCTCCCCCGGCGCGAGGCCGAGCGCGCGGGGGCCCGGATCGTCCAGCGCCGGCGGCGCGCCGCA
>NZ_JACADQ010000738.1 GCF_016106015.1 Neoroseomonas rubea | reverse complement strand
CAGCGCCTCCGCGATGCCCGCCCGGTCCGCCCGCGCGCGCTTGGATCCGCGCAGCGCGATGCCGAGGTGGCGCAGCGCTTCCGCCGGATAGACCTCCGCCAGCACCGCGCGGCCCGGGGCGAGCAGCGCGTGCAGCCCGCCCTCGAAGGGCCAGAGCGCGTAGGGCGCGCCGGCCGCGAGCCCCGGCGCCAGCCAGTCCCGCCAGGCCGCGATCGCCGCCTTGCCCGACTGGTTCGCACCCAGCGTCCAGAACACCGGCGCGCCGGCGGGGCGTTCGGCGGTGGCGCGGTCGCACAGCCGCGACAGGCCCTGCGCGTCGCCCAGGCCGAGGGCCGCCGCATGCGCCGCGCGCGTCATGCCCTTCACGCCGCGCGCGGGGTAGAAGGGGCGCTCGCGCGAGACCTGGTCGAGCGTCGCCGCCACCTCGAAGAAGCCAGGCCGGGCGGCGAGGCCGCGCAGGAAGGGTACGAAGCCCGGCTCGGCGCGTCCTTCCGCGAAGCCGCGCGGCACGCCGAGCGGCAGGTCGAGCCCGATCGCGACCGGCACGCCCTCGCCGATCAGCGCGGCGAGGCGCGCGGCGGGGTCGCCCGCCGGAGATCGGAAGAGCCGACGTCTGAAT
>NZ_JACADQ010000737.1 GCF_016106015.1 Neoroseomonas rubea | reverse complement strand
AGGGGATGGCGCCCGATGTGGCCGCGCGCATCGCCACGCGCGTCGCGCTCTTCGCGGGCAGCGTGCTCGCCACGGGGTCCCGCCGCACCGGGCGGGCGGCGGAGGATGCGGTGGCCGCCGCGCTGCGCGACGTGCCGCACCGCCTGCACCGCTGGGGCGATGGCGGGCCGAACCCCTATGCGGGGTTGCTCGCCTGGGCCGACGCCGTCGTCGTCACGGGCGACTCCGTCTCCATGGCGTCGGAGGCTCTTGCGACGCGCGCGCCGGTCTTCATCGCCGATCCCGGCGGTCTCGGCCCGCGCCACCGCCGCCTGCACGAGAGCCTGTTCGCCGCGGGTGCCGCGCGGCCGCTCGACGAGAACCCCGCCATGTTCGCGCGCGCGCCGCTGGACGAGACCGGCCGCGTCGCCGCCGAGGTCGCGCGACGCTTCCTCGCCCGGTAGGTCGCCGCGCCACCGGGGGCGAGAAAATGTTCGGCGCGCGCCGTGCCTGGGGTCATGCTTTGCGGTGTCTGCATTACGGGAGAAACGACCATGCGCCACGCGCCCGCCATCTTGGCCCTGCTGCTCGGGGCCGGGCCTGCCGCCGCCCAGCCCGCGCCGCGCCCCGCGCCCCCGGC
>NZ_JACADQ010000736.1 GCF_016106015.1 Neoroseomonas rubea | reverse complement strand
GGCCGCGATGCGGGCGGAGACGCGCGCGGCATCCTCCCCCAGCGCCAGCGCCGCGAGCTGCCCGTAGAAGGCGACCGGCAGGTCGGCGCCGGCGGCGAAGCGCGAGCGCGCGCCCGTGGTGTCGCCGCGGGCGGCCAGCGCGCGCCCTTCCCAATAGGCGCTGCGCGCGCGGGTGATGACGGACCGGCTGCCTTCGCCCACGGCTACGAAATGCCGCTGCGCCGAGGCCGGGTCGTTCAGCCGCCGCAGCGCGATGAAGCCGGCGAGGAATTCCCCTTCCTGACGCGACTCCCCCGGTGTCGCCTGGCCATGGGCGGCGGCGACGCGATAGGCATCGCGTTCCTGGCCCAGCCGCAGCAGCTTGCGGGAGAGCACCTGGCGTTCCGCCCAGACGGTGCGCGCCGCATCGCCCGACAGGCCCTGCTGGAGCCGCTCCGCGGCCGCCCAGATCGCCGCGGCCTCGGCATCCCGGTCGCGGCGGCGGAGCAGCCGCGCCTGTTCGTAGGCGACGCCGATATCCGGTGCGCGCGTCGCGAGCCCCGCCTCGTCGTCCCGCATCAGGGCAAGGCGGAGATCGGCCGCGCTGCGCCGCGCGCCGGACAGGCGCTGCGCCGCGCGC
>NZ_JACADQ010000735.1 GCF_016106015.1 Neoroseomonas rubea | reverse complement strand
GGCCGCGGGGCGTGCGGCGGTGCGCGCCGGCCGGCCGGCCGAGATGCGGCGCATCTTCGCCGCGCATCTGGCCGGCGACGAGCCGCAGGCCGCACTTGCCAACCTGCGCGACCTCGCGGGCCGGCAGCGCGTCTGCGTCCTGTGCCTGGAAGCGGACCCGGCACAATGCCACCGCACGCTGGTGGCCGAGGCGGTGGGCGGCGGGGTGAGGCACCTGCATCCCTGACGGATCGGTGCCTGGGGCGGGCGGTGCGGCTCGCGACCGCCGGCCGCCGTGGCGATCCGGGCCGTCGCGAAGGCTGCGGTTCCGGCTTGGCGCTAAACCCGATGCCTCAGGGCCGCGTGGGTGCCGGCGCGGCGGGTTGGGCGGCGGGCGGCGGCGTGCCTGGGCCGGTCAGGCGGTCACCCTGCCGCGCGGTCCATTCGCCGGCGCCCTGCAACCTTTCCCCGGTCCAGCGCATGGCCCGGCCGACGGCCGATCCGCTTTCATCCGCCGCGCGGCCAAGCGCCTGGCCGGTCTGCTCCGCGGCACGGTCGATCGCCGCGCCTGTACGCTCCGCGACGCCGGGCGGACGGGCGGGCGCCGCGTCGTTCGGCGCTGCGGGCGCGGGGTCCGCAGATCGGAAGAG
>NZ_JACADQ010000734.1 GCF_016106015.1 Neoroseomonas rubea | reverse complement strand
GTTCAGACGCGTGCCCTTCCGATCTGCCGGGCCGGTCGTCGCCGCGGCACTGGTCTTCCGCGCCGCGCCGCCGGCCGCGCTCGCCGCGCTGATCGACGATTCGAAGAAGCTGACGCCCGCGCGGCGCGACGCCGCCTTCGGCGCGCTGCGCGCAGCGGCGCGCGACGGCGTGGTGGCCTTCGGCATCGGCGCGGCATCGGCTGCCGAGATCGGCGCGCTGAACATCCTGCGCGCGACGCATCTTGCCATGAGCCGCGCCATCCTGCGGCTGCCGGTCCGCCCCGACCTCGCGCTGGTGGACGGCAACAGCGCGCCGCCCCTGCCCTGCCCGGTGCGCTGCGTGGTCGGCGGCGATGCGCGCTCGCTGTCCATCGCCGCGGCCTCGATCCTGGCGAAGGTGGTGCGGGACCGCGCGATGGCGCGGCTCGATCCGCGCTGGCCGGCCTATGGCTTCGCGCGGCACAGCGGGTATCCGACGGCGGCGCACCTGGCCGCGCTGGCGGCGCACGGGCCATCGCCGCATCACCGGCGCGGCTTCGGCCCGGTGGATCGAGTCTCGTGATGCGCTCACGCGCCGGGCGCCGGCCTGGCTTGCGCGCCGCGCACTGTCGCGCCCGGGCGGGGCGGCC
>NZ_JACADQ010000733.1 GCF_016106015.1 Neoroseomonas rubea | reverse complement strand
TGGCGGCGCTCGCCGCGGCCTGCTGCGCCTGGAACGGGGGGGTGGCCTGGCTCGCGGCCTGGCGCGCCGTGGCGGGGGCGGCCGGGGGGCTGCTGATGGGGCTTGCCGGGCCGGCCGTGCAGGCGGTGGTGCCGCCGCAGCGGCGCGGCATCGCCGGTGGCCTTGTGCTGTTGGGAGTCGGCACCGGGGTCACGCTGGGCGCGCTGCTCGTCCCGGCGCTGGTGGGCGTGGATGTGTCGGCGGCCTGGCTCGGGCTTTCGGCGGCCACCTTGCTGCTCTGGGCCTTCGCACGGCCGCGCTGGCCGGCGCCGCCGCCCGCGCCTGTGCCGGCGCGCGGGGACGTGCCGCCGGCGGGACTGCTGATCGGCGCCTATGCCCTGTCCGGCGCGGGGCTCGTGCCGCCGATGGTCTATCTCGCCGATTTCGCGGCGCGCGGGCATGGCCTCGGCGTGCAGGCGGGCGGGCTGATGTGGCTGGTGTTCGGCGCCGGGGCGCTGCTCGGCAGCGTTTCGGGGGGCGCGCTGGCGGATCGCATCGGCGGGCGGCGGGCGATGGTGGTCGGGCTCGCCGCGCAGGCGGTCGCGCTCGCGCTGCCGCTGCTGCCGACGCTGGCGGGGCTGGTGGCGGGCGGCTTCCTGT
>NZ_JACADQ010000732.1 GCF_016106015.1 Neoroseomonas rubea | reverse complement strand
CGGCCAGCGTCGCGGTGTAGGCGAGGCTGTCGCCTGTGTCGGGATCTGCGAAGGCTCCGGCGGGCACAGTGAAGGTGAAAGCGGCGTCCTCGGTCGTGGTGGTATCGGTCAAGCCCGCCACGACAATTGGAGCGTCGTTGGTGTTGGCAACCGTCAGCGTGAAATCGTCGCTGGCGCTGGAGCCGCTGCTGTCGGTCACGATGACACGCACCGCCAGGGTGCCGACATCGGTATTTCCGGGCATGCCGGAGAAGGTGCGGGTCGCGGGGTCGAAGGACAGCCAGGCCGGCAGGGGCGAGCCATCGGCCAGCGTCGCGGAGTAGGCGAGGTTGTCGCCCGCATCGGGATCGCCGAACGCGCCGATCGGGACCTGATAGCTGAAGGCGCTGTCCTCCGTCGCCGATCGGTCCGCGATCGGGTTGGCGAGTGTCGGAGCGTCGTTGGTGTTGGCAACCGTCAGCGTGAAATCATCGCTGGCGCTGGAACCGCTACCGTCGGTCGCGATGACACGCACCGCCAGGGTGCCGACATCGGTATTTCCGGGCGTGCCGGAGAAGGTGCGGGTCGCGGGATCGAAGGACAGCCAGGCCGGCAGGGGTGAGCCATCGGCCAGCGTCGCGGTGTAGGCGAGGCTGTCGCC
>NZ_JACADQ010000731.1 GCF_016106015.1 Neoroseomonas rubea | reverse complement strand
CCTGTCCCTTCCCGCCCTGGGGGGGGAGAGGAAGCCCCGCCCGCGCGCGGCCATCGGTCCGGCCAGCTTCTCGGTCGCGGCCGGCAGGCCGAGCCAGGCCGGCCCGATCCGCGCCTCGTTCAGCCGGAAGGCTGTCGGCCCGCCCTGCCCGGCCTGGGCCGGGGCGTGCAGCGGCGGCAGCGGCCGCGCCGATGGATGGTTCGCGAGGCTCGCCGTGAAATCGCGCGGGTCGAGCCGCCAGGGCCCGCCCAGCGTCGCCCCCTCGATCACCAGCGCATCGGCCGTGCGCAGGGCGCTGCGCGTGCGCAGATTGGCGAAGATGATCTGGGGGTTGCGCTCGGCGAGCCCGTCCTGGTCGGCCAGCACGCGCCCATCGACCGCCGAGACGGCACCGAGCCCACCAAGCCAGATCCAGACCGTCGCCCCCTGTTCGGCGAGCAGCGCCGCATCGCCGAGCGCCCCACGCGGGACGGAGGCGAGATGCGCCTCGAAGCGCGGCGCGAGCGTCGCGGCGTCGAGCGCGACCAGTTCGATGCGGTCGCGCGGCGCGGGCGCGTCGGGCGGGTCGGTCGCGTCCTGCTCAGCGCGGCGGGCGAGCAGGAACAGCACGTCCGCCGCGCCGACGCGCGCGCGCAGCAGCGGC
>NZ_JACADQ010000730.1 GCF_016106015.1 Neoroseomonas rubea | reverse complement strand
CGGCGGTCGCGCAGGCGCGCGCCGACCTGCTGCGCGCGGAAGCGGCCGCCATGTCCGCCGCCGCCGCCGCCCGCACCGCCCGCGCGCAGGTCGATGCCGCGGATGCGGCGCGGGAGCAGAAGGACGCGATCCTGCGCCAGGTGGAGGTTGACCTGCGCAACGCGACGATCCGCTCGCCGATCGACGGCGTCGTCGTCTCCCGCAACATCGACATCGGGCAGACCGTGGCAGCGTCCTTCCAGGCGCCGGTGCTGTTCCAGATCGCGGCCAGCCTGGACGAAATGGAAGTCCATGCGACGGTGGACGAGGCCGATATCGGCCGCGTGCGCCAGGGGCAGGAGGTGACCTTCACCGTCGCCGCCTTCCCGTCGGAAACGCTGCGCGGGCGGGTGAAGGATATCCGCCTGGCCGCGACCACGGTGCAGAACGTGGTGACCTACACCGTCGTCATCGCGGCACCGAACGCGGCCGGGCGGCTGCTGCCGGGGATGACGGCGACGCTGCGCATCATCACCGAGGAACGGCCCCAGGCGCTGCGCGTGCCCAACGCCGCGTTGCGCTGGCGCCCGCCCGGCAGCGCGGCTGGCGCCGGCACCACCGAGCAGGCCGCGCCGGGCCAGGCGCAGCTCGACCAGGCGCTGGC
>NZ_JACADQ010000073.1 GCF_016106015.1 Neoroseomonas rubea | reverse complement strand
CGCCGAGGCCGCGACCGCGCGCTGGCACGCGACCGTCGCGCGGCTGACCGCGGCGCCGAAGCGCGGCGCGCTGCCGACCGACGCGCAAGTGCTCGGCGCCGTCAACCGCGCCATGCCGCAGCAGGGTATCGTGGTCTGCGCCGCGGGCGGGCTGCCGGGGGAACTGCACAAGCTGTGGCGCGCGACGGACGCGGCCTCCTACCACCTCGAATACGGCTACTCCTGCATGGGATACGAGATCGCGGGCGGCCTCGGTGCGAAACTCGCCATGCCGGAACGCGAGGTGGTGGTGATGGTGGGCGACGGCTCCTACCTGATGATGAACAGCGAGATCGCGACCTCGGTCGCGCTCGGCGCGAAGCTCACCATCGTGCTGCTCGACAATCGCGGCTTCGGCTGCATCAACCGGCTACAGAAGGGAACCGGCGGCGCACCCTTCAACAATTTGCTGGAGGAGGCCGCGCCCGCCATCGACTTCGCCGCCCACGCGCGCAGCCTCGGCGCGGACGCCGTGGACCTCGACGGCGTCGCGGCGCTGGAGGAGGCGCTGCCCCGCGCCTTCCGCGCGAAGCGCACCACCGTACTCGTCGTCGCGACCGACCCGCAGGCCTCGACGCAGGAGGGCGGCGCCTGGTGGGACGTGCCGGTCAGCGCCGTGCCGCGCGACGCCGCCCAGCGCGAGGCGCGTGCCGCCTACGAAGCCAGCCGCGCCCGCCGACGCACCGGAGCCTGAGATGATCCGCCTCGCCATCAACCCGCTGACCTGGACCAATGACGACATGCCCGAGCTCGGCGCGGAGACGCCGCTCGAGATCTGCCTGTCGGAAGCGAAGCAGGCGGGCTTCGCGGGGGTCGAGCTCGGCAACAAGTTTCCCCGTGACGCGGCGACGCTCGCGCCGATCCTCGCACGGCACGGCCTCGCGCTCGCCTCGGGCTGGTACGGCTCCCGCCTGCTGGAACGCGACGTCGAGGCGGAGATGGAAGCGGCCGAGCCGCATCTCGCGCTGCTGTCCGCCATGGGCTGCACGGCCTGCGTCTTCGCCGAGGTCTCCCGCGCCGTGCATGGCGACCGCGCCACGCCGCTCTCCCGCCGCCCGGTGCTGTCGGATGCGGACTGGGCGGTGCTGGCGCCACGCATGACGGAGATGGCCGGCCGCATGGCCGCGCGCGGCCTGCGCCTTGCCTACCACCACCATCTCGGCACGGTGGTGGAGACGGCGGCCGAGATCGACCGGCTGATGGCATCGACGGGGCCGGAGGTTGCGCTGCTGCTCGACACCGGC
The DNA here is from genome assembly GCF_016106015.1 of Neoroseomonas rubea. Taxonomy (GTDB): domain Bacteria; phylum Pseudomonadota; class Alphaproteobacteria; order Acetobacterales; family Acetobacteraceae; genus Neoroseomonas; species Neoroseomonas rubea. The sequence continues at coordinate 14,174 of NZ_JACADQ010000073.1, read as the reverse complement.
CACCTGGTGGCCGCGGGCGGCGATCCGGTCGCGATGGCGCGACGCCATGCCGGTCGCATCGCGCATGTGCATTGCAAGGATGTGCGGCCGGACGTGCTGGTGCGCGCCAGGGCGGCCGACCTGCCCTTCCTCGAAGCGGTGCTCGAAGGGATGTTCACCGTCCCCGGCGACGGCATGGTCGATTTCGCCGCCGTCCTCGGCGCGCTCGCCGAAGGCCGCTACCAGGGCTGGCTGGTGGTGGAAGCGGAGCAGGACCCGGCCAAGGCGCACCCGCTGACCTATGCGCGGATGGGGCACGACCACCTCGCGGGCCTCGTTTCGCGGGCCTTCGCGCCATGACCGCGCGCCGCTGCGCGATCATCCTTGGCGCGGCGGGGCGCGACTTCCACGTCTTCAACACGCTGTTCCGCGAGGATCCATCGCGGGACTGCGTCGCCTTCACCGCGGCGCAGATCCCGGGCATCGCGGGGCGGCGCTACCCGGCCGCCCTCGCCGGCCCACTCTATCCGGATGGCGTACCAATCCACGACGAGTCGGAATTGCCCGCGCTGCTGGCGCGCGGCGACGTCGACGAGGTGCTGTTCGCCTACAGCGACGTGCCGCAGGTGCATGTGACGCGGCTCGGTGCGATGGTGCTCGCGGCAGGCGCGGACTTCGTGCTGCCGGGGCCGCGCGCGACGATGCTGCCGTCCCGCCGGCCCGTCATCGCCATCTGCGCCGTGCGCACGGGCTGCGGCAAGTCGCAGGTGACACGCTGGCTCGCAGCGCGGCTTCGTGCGCGCGGGCTGCGCGTGGCCGTGCTGCGCCATCCGATGCCCTATGGCGACCTGGCGGCGCAGGCGGTGCAGCGCTTCGCCTCCGCCGCCGACCTCGACGCCGCCGCCTGCACGATCGAGGAACGAGAGGAATACGAGCCCCACATCGCCGCCGGACAGCCGGTCTTCGCGGGCGTGGACTACGCCCGCATCATCGCGGCCGCCGAGGCGGAGGCCGACATCCTGCTCTGGGATGGCGGGAACAACGACTTCCCCTTCATCCGGCCCGACCTGCTGATCGTGCTCGCGGACGCGCTGCGCCCCGGGCATGAATCAGGCTGGCATCCGGGCGAGGCCGTGCTGCGCATGGCGGATGTGGTGCTGGTCGCCAAGGCGAATGCGGCGCCGGCGTCGGATGTGGAACGTGTCGTGGCGGCGGCGCACGCGCTCAACCCGCGTGCGGCGGTGCTGCGCGGCGCGTCCCGCGTGACGCTCGATGATGCGGCCGCGCTGGGCGGACGGCGGGTGCTGGTGGTGGAGGACGGGCCGACGCTGACCCATGGCGGGATGGCGACCGGGGCGGGATACGCGGCGGCGGTCGATGCAGAGGCGGCGGCGATCCTCGACCCGCGGGGCTTCGCGGCGCCGGGGATCGCGGAGGTGTTCCTGGCCTACCCGCATCTCGGCCCGGTGCTGCCGGCCATGGGCTACGACCCTGCGCAGCGCGCCGCGCTGGCGGCGACGATCGCGCGGTCGGGGGCGGAGGCGGTGGTGGCGGGGACGCCGATCGACCTCGGCGCGCTTCTTGGCCCGATGCCGATGCCCCTGGTCCGGGCGCGCTACAGCTTCGAGGAGATGGAGGCGCACGGCCTCGGTAGCCTAGTCGATGCGTGGCTGAACCGGCGGATGGTGGGCGCACAAGGATTCGAACCTTGGACCCGCTGATTAAGAGTCAGCTGCTCTACCAACTGAGCTATGCGCCCGCCGGGCCCCGGCCCGAGGGCCGGTTCCGAGGACGCGCTAATTAGCGGCCCCGGCGCGTTTGTCCAGCCCCTTTGCACCGGGGCGGGACTTCATTCCCGCATGGGTCCCATCTCGGCGTCGCGATGCACATAGGCGGACAGCAGCAGCCCGAAGCCCAGCATCACCGTCAGCATGGCCGAGCCGCCATGGCTGATCAGCGGCAGCGGCACGCCACCCACGGGGATCGAGCCCGTCACCATCGCCACGTTCACGAACACGTACAGGAAGTAGTTGGTGCCGAGCCCGACGGCGAGCAGCCGTCCGAACTGGTGCCGGCTGCGGAAGGCGACCAGATAGCAGAAGGCCACCATCAGGGTGAGCATCGCCAGAGTCGTCAGCGCGCCGACCAGGCCGAATTCCTCGGCGATCATGGTGAAGATGAAGTCGGTCTGCTTTTCCGGCAGGAAGTTCAGATGCCCCTGCGTCCCCTGCAGGAAGCCCTTGCCCCAGAGCCCGCCCGAGCCCAGCGCGATCTTGGACTGGATGATGTTGTAGCCGGCGCCGAGCGGATCGCTCTCCGGATCGAGGAAGGTGGTGATGCGCGCGCGCTGGTAGTCGTGGAGCCTCTCATAGGCGATCGGCGCCGCGACGGCGGCCGCGGCCGCCAGCCCCGCGAACTTCCACCAGCGCATCCCCGCCGCCCAGAAAACCGCCGCGCCCACCGTCGCAGTGATCAGCGCGGTGCCGAGATTGGGCTGCTTGAGGATCAGCCCGACCGGGACCAGAACCGCGATCGCCGGCGGGATAAGGAACAGCGGATTGCCCATCCTTTCCCACGAAGCGCGGTGGAACCAGGCGGCCAGCCCCAGCACCAGCATGATCTTCATCAGTTCCGACGGCTGCAGCTGCACCGGGCCGATATCGATCCAGCGCTGCGCGCCCTTGCCGATGTTCCCGTGCAGCAGCACGAGCACTAGCAGCGCGATGCCGCCGAGGTAGCCCACCCAGGCGAAGCGCGCGATCAGCCGGATGTCGACCAGCGCCAGGCTCAGCATCAGCACGAGGCCGAAGCCGAAGCGGATCGCGTGGCGCTGCGCGTAGGTGTCCGGGTTGCCGCCGCCGGCCGAGAGCAGCGCGACGTAGCCCACGGCCGCGACCGCGCACAGCAGCAGCACGAAGGACCAGGGGATCTGCCAGAGCTTCTCCAGCACGCCGGCGCCGCGGTCGCGGGCCAGAAGACGGCGCTCGAAGATCATCGGCCTGCCTCCGCCACCCGCTGGCCAGGCCGCGTCGGCCCGAGCCGCTGGAAGGTCTCGACCAATATGTCGCGCGCGAGCGGCGCGGCCGCACCCGAACCGCTGGTGCCGTGCTCGACGATGACGGACAGCGCGTAGAGCGGGTTGTCGTGCGGCGCATAGGCCACGAACAGCGCGTGCGGCCGCCATTCGCGCGGCACCTGGGACACGTTGAAGCCGCGTTCCCGCTGCTCGCGCGTCACGCGCCGGACCTGCGTCGTGCCGGTCTTGCCGGCCATCTGCCCGTATTGCGAGGGCAGCCGGGACGCGCCGGCGGTGCCGCCGCCGTTCACCACGCCCCACATCGCCTCGCGGATGAAGCGCAGGTCGTTCTCGGGGATGCCGAGGCTCGGCCAGTCCTCCGCCCGGCTGCCGCGCACCGGGCGCCCGGCGATCGCGCGCGTCAGGTGCGGCTGGACCGCACGCCCGGTCGCCAGCCGCGCCGTCATCACCGCGAGCGAGAGCGGCGTCAGCTGGTAGAAGCCCTGGCCGATGCCATGCACGATCGTGTCGCCGATCGACCAGGGCTTGCCCTGCGCCTGGCGCCAGCCGCGCGTCGGCACCAGGCCGCGGCGCGTGCCCGGCAGCTCGATCTCGAGGTCGACACCCATGCCGAAGCGGTTCGCCATGGCGGCGATCCGGTCCATCCCGACGCGCTTGGCCATTTCGTAGAAGTACACGTCGCAGGACGCCATGATGGCGGTGCGCATGTTCACGCCGCCATGGCCGTTGCGGTTGTGGCAGTGGAAGCGCGTGTCGCCGTAGTCGAGATGCCCGGGGCAGTGCACCGTGTCGCCGGGGCGGCAGACGCGGGCTTCGAGCGCGGCCAGCGCCACGACCATCTTGAAGGTCGATCCCGGCGCGTAGAGCCCGTTCGTCGCCTTGTTGATCAGGGGCGTCGAGCGGCTCGCCGTCCATTGCCGCCACTGCGCCGCGCTGACGCCGGCATTGAAGATGTTCGGGTCGAACGATGGCTTGGTCGCCATCGCCAGCACTTCCCCGTTCCGCGCATCGAGCAGCACGGCGGTGGTGCCTTCGTCGATCTTCGCGCGGATCGCCTTCTGCAGCTCGGTATCCACGCTGATCTGCACATCCTGGCCGGGGATGCCTTCGCGGCGGTCCAGCTCGCGGATCACGCGGCCGACGGCGTTGACCTCGACCTGCACCGCGCCGGCACGGCCGCGCAGGATGCGGTCATGGTGGCGCTCCACCCCCGCGCGCCCGACCCGGATGCCGGGCAGCTGCAGCAGCGGGTCTTCCCCCGCATCGGCTTCCGCGGGTGCGGCGACATAGCCCACCACATGGGCGAGGTGCTCGGTCTCGGGGTAGATGCGGGTGGTGCCCATGTCCACCGAGACGCCAGGCAGGTCGGGCGCGTTCACCTCGATCCGCGCCATCTCCTCCCAGGTCAGGAATTCGCGCATGATCACGGGCACGAAGCGGCGGTTGCGCCGGACCTCGCGCTCGATCCGCGCCTTCTCGTGGTCGGCCAGCGGCACGATGCGGGAAAAGGTCTCGAGCGTGGCGGAGACGTCCGCGGTCTGTTCGGCCACCAGCAGCGCGCGCCAGTTCAGCCTGTTGCCGGCCACCACCTTGCCCTGGCGGTCGAGGATGCGCCCGCGGGGCGGGGCGAACAGCCGCGCCGAGACGCGGTTTTCCTCGGCAAGCGTCGCGTAGCGCGCCCCTTCCTCGATCTGCAGCTTGTACAGTCGGGTGCCGAGGAAGCCGAAGGCGCCGAGCTGCACCGCGCCGAGCAGCGCCGCGCGCCGGGTGAAGATGCCGCGACGGCGTTCCTCCTCCTTCCGCACGGTGCGTTCGCCGCCGAGCACGCCCGGCCCGCCCCAAGGGCGCCAGCTCATGGCGCGTTCTCCGCCTGGAGCATCGCCTCATGAACGCGCGTCAGCACGAGCGCGATGGCGGGATAGAAGCCGGCCGCCAGCATCGCCGCGTGCAGCGCCGGGGCGAAGGGCGGCAGGCGGAGCGAGAGCAGCGCCTGCAGCCCCCAGAACAGCGCGGCCGCCCCGAGCCCGGCCAGGCAGAAGGCCAGCCAGACCATCAGGAAGGATTGCCGCGCCAGGAAGCGCCGCAGCCTCAGCGCCAGGGCATGCACCGCGAGCAGCACCAGCACGCTGACGCCGAGCGGCGCGAGCGTCAGTAGGTCGAGCAGCAGGCCGAGCAGCAGGACGATCGGCGGCGTCATCGCCGCCGGGCGGAACACCGACCAGAAGGCGACGCAGGGCAGCGCCACGGCGAAGACCGGGGAAGGCAGGCTGACCGGTGCCGCGGCAAGCACCATGAGGAAGGCCGTGGAAAATCCCGGGAAGGCGAAACGCGCGAAGGCGTCGATGCGCCGCAGCAGCCCCGGCGCGGGGGCCGGGCGGCCCTGCGGGCGGCGGGCGGGGGGCATGGCCATGGCCGGCCTCAGCGCCGCCCCTGGCGGGGTTCGGGCCGCGCGACCGATTCCGGCGGCAGGATGCCCCGCAGCCCGTAGTCGAACAGCCGCACGGCATCGAGCCGGTCGAGCCGGGCGAAGAGCTCAACCTCCGGCACGCCCTGCGGCGAGAGCCGGACGACGCCGACGGGCAGGCCCGCCGGGAAGGCGCCGGCCTCCGCGCTGGTGACGACCCTTTCGCCTTCGACCGGGATGACGCCTTCCGGCCAGTGCGCGAGGCGCGGCCGGGCGCCGTTGCTGCCCGCCATGACCGCGCGCGCGCGGCTCTGTTCCAGCGTGACCGGGATGCGGCTGTTCATGTCGGTGGCCAGCAGCACGCGGGCGGAGCGCGAGCCCACCTCGGTCACACGGCCGACGAAGCCCCTTTCGTCCAGCGCGACCTGGCCCTTGCGGATGGCGTGCTGCGGCCCGGTGGCGAGCAGCACGGCACGGGCATAGGTCCCGCCCCCGTCGGCGACGACGCGGGCGGTGACGAAGGCGGGTGCGGCCTCGGGCAGGAAGTTCAGCTGGCGGCGGAGCAGCTCGTTCTCGGTCTCCAGCGCCAGGGCGGTGGCGTGCCAGTGGCGCAGCCGCTCATTCTCCTCCCGCAGCTGGGCATTCTCCTCCCGCAGCGTGGCGAGCCCGCGCACTTCCTCGGCCGCCGAGCGGATCGCCGCCATCGGCTCGGCCAGCGCGGCATAGATGGGCGACAGCGCGTCGGACAGGTGGCTGCGCAGGCGTTCGGCCAGCAGGGCGTCGGCCTTGCCCAGCAGCATGACGCCGAAGGCGGCCGCGATCATCAGCGGCAGCGACAGCCGCGCCAATGCCTGACGGAGCGGGATGCTCAGCCGGATCACGCGCCTCTCGACCCCTTTCGCAGGACGTCACGGACCCCGCCCCGCGAAGGACGGGCCGGCACCCGCATCAATACATGGAAGTCAGGACGTGGCGAAGCCGCTTGATGTCCTCGAGCGCCCGGCCCGTGCCGAGGGCGACGCAGGACAGGGCATCCTCTGCCACCACGACAGGCAGGCCCGTCGCCTCCCGCAGCACCTGGTCAAGGCGATACAGCAGCGCGCCCCCGCCCGTCAGCACGATCCCCTTGTCGACGATGTCGGCGGCCAGCTCCGGCGGCGTGTTCTCGAGCGCCACCTTCACCGCCTCGACGATCTGGGAGACCGGCTCGTTCAGGGACTCGGCCACCTGGCGCTGGCTGACGATGACCTCGCGCGGGACGCCGTTCATCAGGTCCCGGCCCTTCACCTCGGCCATCGGGCCTTCCTCCCCGTCCTCGGGCGGGGCAGCGGCGCCGATCTCGAGCTTGATCCGCTCCGCGGTCGATTCGCCGATGAGGAGGTTAAACTGCCGGCGGATGTAGCTGATGATCGCCTCGTCCAGCTTGTCCCCGCCGACGCGGACGGACCGGGCATAGACGATGCCACCGAGGCTGATCACCGCGACCTCGGTCGTCCCGCCGCCGATGTCGACCACCATCGACCCGGAGGGCTCTGTCACCGGCAGCCCGGCGCCGATCGCGGCGGCCATCGGCTCCTCGATCAGCAGCACGCGCCGCGCCCCGGCCGATTCCGCGCTTTCCTGGATCGCCCGGCGTTCGACGGCCGTGGAGCCCGAGGGCACGCAGACGATGATCATGGGGGAGGCGAAGGAGCGCCGGTTGTGCACCTTGCGGATGAAATGCTTGATCATCTCCTCCGCCACCTCGAAATCGGCGATCACGCCGTCGCGCAGCGGACGGATGGCGGCGATGTTGCCGGGAGTGCGGCCGAGCATGAGCTTCGCCTCCTCCCCCACCGCGAGCACCTGCTTCCGGCCACGCTGGTCGGCGATGGCGACGACGCTCGGCTCGTTCAGGACGATGCCGCGGCCCTTCACATAGACCAGCGTGTTCGCCGTGCCGAGGTCGATGGCCATGTCGGCGGAGAGGAAGCCGAACAGGCGAGAGAACATGCGTACCGGACCTTCCGACGGGGCCGCACAGCCCGCGATGCGGGCCAGGGCCGCCGCCGCGACTGATGGGGCAAGAGAGGATGGGGGCGTTTAGCCCCCCCTGGGCGGAGGCTCAAGCCGGATTCCCCATGACGATCCCGTCACGGAAAGGGTGCGACCGGCTTGACCTCCCCCGGGCGGAGCCCGCCCAGGTGACGCAGGATCATAGCGGTGACGCAGGATCATAGCATAGTCCGGATGGCCGGGAGGATAGGCGATGCGGGCATGGCCCGTTGCGCCGCCAGTCCGGGCAATCAGGTCGAGGATGATGGTCCCGTCCGGCTCCATCCGCGCGGAGCCGATCGGGGCAGGCTGGGCGAGGGCGGCGGCGGGCAGGGCGAAGGCCACGCCCACCGCCGCCCGGCGCATCATGCGCGCAGCACCGCGGGCGGCTCCGTCCGTTCCCGCTTCACCAGCAGCTTGTTCAGCGCATGCACATAGGCACGGGCGGACGCGACGATCGTGTCCGTATCCGCCCCCTGCCCGTCCACGAGCTTCCCGCCTTCCTCCAGCCGCACGGTGACGCGCGCCTGGGCATCCGTGCCGCCGGTGACCGACTGCACGGCATAGAGCTTAAGGTTCACATCGTGCGGGAAGGCGTTGCGCAGCGCGTTGAAGGTCGCGTCCACCGCGCCGTCGCCGGCGGCAACGCCATCCTTCGCCACGCCATCGACCTCGAGCGTGATGGAGGCGGTGGGCTTCGTGGCCATGCCGGTCGCGACCGTCAGCGCGGTCAGCCGGATGCGGTCGTTGCCGCGGACGATCTCGTCATCGACCAGCGCGGCGATATCCTCGTCGTAGACGACCTTCTTGCGGTCGGCGAGGTCCTTGAAGCGGCGGAAGGCGTCGTTCAGCTGGTTGTCGCCGATCTCGTAGCCCATGCCCTTCAGCTTGTCGCGGAAGGCGGCGCGGCCGGAATGCTTGCCCATCACCAGCGAGGTGTTGGACCAGCCGACGCTCTCCGGCGTCATGATCTCGTAGGTCGACTTGTCCTTCAGCACGCCGTCCTGGTGGATGCCCGATTCATGCGCGAAGGCGTTGCGGCCGACGATCGCCTTGTTCGGCTGCACGTCGAAGCCGGTGATGGTCGCGAGCAGCCTGGAGGTCTTGAGGATTCGCTCGGTGACGATGTTGTTTTTCGTCGCGATGGCGTCGTGGCGCGTGCGCAGCGCCATCACCACTTCCTCGAGGCTGGCATTGCCCGCGCGCTCGCCGATGCCGTTGATGGTGCTTTCCACCTGCCGCGCCCCTGCGCGGATCGCCGCCAGCGTGTTGGCGACGGCGAGGCCCAGGTCGTTGTGGTTGTGGGTGGAGAGAATGACCTTGTCCGCGCCGGGGACGCGTTCGCGCACCATGTTGAAGATGCGCGTCATGTCCTCGGGCAGCGCGTAGCCGACCGTGTCGGGGATGTTGATCGTCGTCGCCCCAGCCTTGATCGCGGCTTCCACGCAGCGGCAGAGGAAGTCGGGCTCGGTCCGCGTGCCGTCCTCGGCCGACCATTCGACGTCGTCGGTGTGCTGGCGGGCGAGGGTCACGCTGCTGGTCACGAGGTCGAGCACCTGCTCGGGCTCCAGCCGCAGCTTCACCCGCATGTGAAGCGGGCTCGTCGAGACGAAGGTGTGGATGCGCTTGCGCGCGGCCGGCTTCACGGCTTCGGCCGCGCGCAGGATGTCGGCCGGCGCGGTGCGCGACAGGCCGCAGACCACCGGCCCGTCCTTGGCGAAATGCTGCGCGATGGACAGCACGCTCTCGAAATCGCCGGGGGAGGCGATGGGGAACCCCGCCTCCATCACGTCGATGCCGAGTTCCCACAGCGCCTCGGCCATGCGCAGCTTCTCCTCGAGATTCATCGAGAAGCCCGGCGACTGTTCGCCGTCGCGCAGCGTGGTGTCGAAGATGATGATCCGGTCGTCGGCCAAGGTGCCGAAGGAGGGATGGGTGATGGCCATGTCAGGCATTCCCTGTGTGGCGATGATGTGGATGCGCGCGTTCGGTCCCAGGTTCCCCTGAGCGATGTCCGGCTGCGGTCAGCCGGGCGTCACGCCCAGGGGCGGCTAAGTCGAAGAAGAAGGAGGAGGCCGAGCGGCGCGCGCGCGGCGGCGGGGGCGGGAAGCCCCAGATCCAGGCCAGCCGGGATCGCGCGCAGTGTCATCGCGGGAGAACGATACGTGCGCCGCCGGTCGGCGGCAAGCGCCGATATTGCCGACCTGGTGGGCGGCGGGCAGTCTCCCGCGCCATAAGCACGGAGGAAACGCATGCTGCGCCGGATCGCCCTCGCCCTCGTGGCGGGCCTCATCGCCCTGCCCGCCGCCGCCCAAGACTGGTCGCCCGAGCGGCCGGTGCGCATCATCCTCCCCTTCCCGCCCGGCGGCTCGACCGATCTGATCGCGCGCATCTTCGCCGACCGGATCAGCCGCTCCTCCCCCCATCCCTGGGTGGTCGAGAACCGATCCGGCGCCAACGGCAATATCGGCATGGAGGCCGCGGCGCGCAGCGCGCCCGACGGCTATACCCTCGGCGGCTGCACCATCGGCAACTGCGCCATCAACGCCGCCATCTACCGCCGCATGCCCTACGACATCGAGCGCGACCTCGTGCCCGTGTTCTGGAGCGGCAGCGTGATGAACGTCGTCGCCGTCCACCCCTCCGTCCCCGCCACGACGCTGCAGGAGTTCATCGCCTGGACGCGGGCGAACCAGGGGCGGGTGAACTACGGCTCCTCCGGCTTCGGCTCCTCCAACCACCTGACTCCCGAATTGCTGAACGGGCGGCTCGGCACGGGGATGGTGCATGTGCCCTTCCGCGGCGGCGCGCCCGCCTTGCAGGCGCTGCTGGCGAACCAGGTGCAGGTGATGATCGAGAACATCCCGACCAAGATCCAGGCGATCCGCGCCGGGCAGATCCGCGCCATCGCCGTCACCGGCGGCCAGCGCGACCCGTCCCTGCCCGACGTGCCGACCTTCGCCGAGGCCGGCGTGCCCGGCATCGTGGTCGAGCCCTGGTTCGGCTACATGGCCCCGCGCGGCACGCCGCCCAACGTCGTCGCCGGGCTCAACCGCCTCCTGAACGAGGCCAATGCCGACCCCGACGTGCAGCGCCGCCTGCGCGACCTCGGCACCCGGCCCGAAGGCGGCAGCCCGGAACGCTTCGCCGAGCATGTCCGCAGCGAGATCGCCCGTTGGCGGGAAGTGGTCGAGCGTAACAACATCGAGAGGATCGACTGATGGCGCACCGCATCGTCCTCGGCCGACCGCTGCATCCGGCCGGTGCGGCGGTGCTCGCGGCACGGCGCGACCTCGAGATCACCGAGATGTTCGACCCGCCGGCGGACGCGCTGCACCGCGCCCTGACCGGGGCGGACGGGCTGATCGCGTGGCTCGAGCGCGTCGATGCGGCAGCCCTCGCCGCCGCCCCCCGGCTGCGCGCCGTCTCCCGCGTCGGGGTGGGCTTCGACACGATCGACATCCCGGCCTGCTCGGAACGCGGCATCCCGGTGATGGTGGTCAACGGCACCAACGACCTTTCCGTTGCCGAGCACGCGATGATGCTGATGCTCGCCGTCGCGCGCCGCTCAGTCGATGCCGATGCGCATGTGAAGGCGGGCGGCTGGTGGCCGAAGGAAGGGCCGCGCATGGTCGATCTCGCCGGCCGTACCGCGCTGGTGGTGGGCTATGGCCGGATCGGCACGCGCGTCGCGGCGTATTGCCGCGCCTTCCACATGCGCGTGCTGGTGCACGACCCGCTGTTCCACCCTGCCCGCATCGCCGCCGACGGGCACCAGCCCGTGCGCGACCTGCACAAGGCGCTGGCCGAGAGCGACGTGGTCACGCTGCATTGCCCCCTGGCGCCGGCGACGAAGCACCTGATGGACGAGGCCGCCTTCGCCGCGCTGAAGCCGGGGGCGATCCTGGTCAACACCGCGCGCGGGCCGGTGGTAAAGCAGGCGGCGGTGAAGCAGGCGCTGCGATCCGGCCGGCTCATGGGCTTCGGCACCGACGTGCTGGAACAGGAACCGGCCGAGCCCGGCAACCCGCTGCTCGCCCTGCCCAACGTCATCGTCAGCCCGCATTCGGCGGCGAGCACGGAGGAAGGGCTGTCCCGCATGGCCGTCCAGGCGGCGCGCAACCTGCTCGATGCGCTGGACGGGGCGCCCGACCCGGCGATGATGGTGAACCCGGAGATCCTGCAGCGGCGATAGGTTCAGCCGCCCACCGGCTGGAAATCGTACGTCCCGATGCCCTGCAGGATGGCGAAGCGGCAGCGCCCGCCATCCTTGCCCGTGACGCGATGCGCGCGCTTCGGGGGCACGGCGTGCATCTGGCCCGGCGCCAGTTCCACGGCCTCCCGCGGGGCGCGCATCTCGATCACCATCGGCCCGTCCATGCACCAGAAGGTGTCCGTCACCTCGCTGTGCCAGTGCCAGGGCACTTCCTGCCCCGCGGCGAGCGTCAGGATCTGCATGCGCAGGCCCGGCGCCTCGGCGACCAGTTCGCGCTTCTCGAGCGGATAGGACATGGCGGCTTCCTCAGCGTGACGGCGGATGCGTCGCCCACCAGTGGCGGGCGATATCGGCGCGGCGGCAGACCCAGACATCCTTCTCCCGCGCCACGCGGGCCAGAAAGCGCTGCAAGGCGGCCGCGCGGCCCGGCCGGCCGACGAGCCGGCAATGCAGCCCGACCGACATCATCTTGGGCGCCCCCGCGCGCCCTTCGGCGAGCAGCACCTCGAAGGCATCCGTCAGGTGGCGCTCCCACCCGTCCGGGTCGCCGAAGCCGGGCGGCACCGCGTACTTCATGTCGTTGTTGTCGAGCGTATAGGGAATGACGAGGTGCGGCCTGCCCGCCGCCGTCACGTAATGCGGCAGGTCGTCGTCATAGGCGTCGCTGTCATACAGGAAGCCGCCGAATTCGGCGACGAGCCGCCTTGTGTTCGGGCTGATGCGGCCGGTGTACCAGCCGACGGGGCGCGTGCCGGTCAGGCGCTCGATCGTCTCGACGCAGCGGGCGATCTCGGCGCGCTCCGTCGCCTCGTCCATGCCGTGATAGTCGATCCAGCGCCAAGCGTGGGACGCGACCTCGTGCCCCGCCGCGACGAAGGCGCGCGCCGCGTCCGGGTTCAGTTCCAGCGCGCGGCCCACGGCATAGACGGTCAGCGGCATCCCGTGGGCTGCGAAGGCGCGCAGCACGCGCCAGACGCCGGCGCGCGCGCCGTAGTCGAACTGGGATTCGACGGTGCGGTTGCGCTCGCCCAGCACGGGCGACCCGCCGGGGACCTCGTGCAGGTACAATTCGCTGCCGGCATCGCCGTTCAGCACCGTGTTCTCGCCCCCTTCCTCGTAGTTCAGCACGAAGGACAAGGCGAGCTTCGCGCCGCCGGGCCATCGCGGGTCAGGGGTCCGCGGGCCGTAGCCCAGGAAGTCGCGGGGGTAGTCGGTCTCGGCGGCGAGGATCGTCATGCCGCCGAGGCTGCCGGATGCGTGCGCCCGCGGTCAATCGGGCCCGCAGCCCCTCATTCGGGAGCGAGGCGCAATTGCCGCACGATCGGCCGCAGCGCCGCGACCTGGGCGTGCACCATCTCGCGGAACTCGGCGCTGGAATTGCCGCCCGGATCGGCACCGAGCTCGTCGATGCGCGCAGCGAGCGGCGGGTGGCGGGCCGCCGCCGCGATCTCGGTCTGCAGGCGCGCCAGCACGGGCTCCGGCGTGCGGGCGGGGGCGAAGAAGCCGTTCCAGCCCAGGATCTCGGCGTTGGGGAAGCCCTGCTCGCGCACCGTCGGCACCTCGGGCAGCAGGCGCGAGCGCGAGGTCGAGCGGATCGCGACCGGGCGCAGCGAACCCGCGCGGATATGCTGGAGGGAGGAGGAGAGCTGGTCGCCGCCGAAGGGGATGCGGCCCGTCAGCATCTCCTGCACCAGCAGGGAGGCGCCGCGGAAGGGCACGTGCTCCATGCGGAAATTCCCGTCGGCCTGCAGCACCTCCCCCGTCAGATGCCCCGCGCTGCCCGGGCCGGTCGAACCATAGAAGGGCGGCGAGGGCTGCGCTTTCGCCCAGGCGATGAATTCCGCCAGGTTCGTCGCGGGGACCGAGGGATGCACCATCATCACGGTGGGCACCAGCGCGCCGAGGCTGATCGGGGCGAAGTCGCGCTCGATCGAATGCGGTGCGCGATTGTTGAACTCCAGCACCGCCGTGGTGGCGGAGAAGGTGGAGTTGTGGAACAGCAGCACCTGCCCGTCCGGGTTCGCCTTGGCGACGAGGTCGGCGCCGATCGACCCCCCGCCGCCGCCCCGGTTCTCGACCAGGATCGACACGCCGAGCGTCTCCGTCAGGCGCTGTCCGAACAGCCGCGCGAGGATGTCCGTGGTGCCGCCTGCGGCGAAGGGAACGACGACGCGGATCGGCCCCGACGGCGTCCAGCCCTGCGCGCGGAGCGCCGTGGGCGCAACGAGGGTACCGCCGGCGGCGGCAAGCAACAGGGCGCGACGGCCGGGCATCGGACCTTCTCCTCCAGGCGGGGCGGCGTCCTGCGATGCGCGGCCCTCATGGCGGAAAGGTGCGCGACGGCGCGCGCCAGCGTCAACCGCCGCACGGGATGCGGGCACGCCCTGGGCAGGTCAAGCATCGGCTGCGGCCCGGCGCGAAGGCCGGGCCGCCGCGCCAAGGTCAGGCCGCCAGCGGCCGGGCCAGGGCGCGCGCCCGGGCGGATCGGAAGAGCACGCGGCCGA
>NZ_JACADQ010000729.1 GCF_016106015.1 Neoroseomonas rubea | reverse complement strand
TGCTCTTCGGATCTATGTCGAGGTCGTCCGCGCGCAGCACGATGCGCCCGCCCGCGCCGGCCACCACCGCGTCGCCCGCGCCGCCGTCGCGCAGTTCCATCAGCCCCGCGCCGCCGCGCACCACGACGTCCCCGCCCGCGGCGACACCGGCAAGGGCGGCGATGCGGTTGCCCGCATTGCCCGGGTCGAGCAGCACGGAGCCGTTCGGGAAGGTCGCGCGCAGCGCCGCCACGTCGAGCACGCTGCCCGGATCCTGGGTGAGGCCCGCATTGCCGGCGAGGGACAGCAGCCCGACGCGCGGGCTCGTTCCATCCACCAGGTCGGCCGTGCCGGCGATGGTCACGGCGCCCGTCGTCGCGACATCCCCGAGCGACAGCACCGCCGCCGGCGTGCCGGTGGGCAGGAAGGCGAGTTCGGTGGAGTCGAGCGTGATCCGCCCGGCGTTGACGCTGCCGGAAGCGCCGCCGAGCACGTAGCCGATCGAGCCATCCGCCGTGGCCGGCAGCAGCACGATGGTGCCGGCGGGCGCGCGCAGCTGCGCGGCGATGGCGAGGTCGTCCGCGCGCAGCGTCAGCGTGCGGCCGGTGCCGACCTGCAGCGCCTCGCCCACCGTCAGCGTCGCGCCGGCGCCGATCCGCACCGTGGCGTCGCCGCC
>NZ_JACADQ010000728.1 GCF_016106015.1 Neoroseomonas rubea | reverse complement strand
GACGCGCGACCTGACCGTGACCGGCGGCGGCACGCTGACGGCGGCCCCCGTGACGGTGGCGACCGATGCCGGCCCGGCGACGTCCGCGGCGACGCTCGGTGCCGGCGCGCGGCTCAACCTGACGGCGGCCGGGGCCTTGTCCGCCGGCCCCACGACCGCCACCGAGGTGAGGCTGCAGGGCGCGAGCATCGCACTGACCGGGCGGACCGGCGGCAACGGCGCGAACGCGGCGAGCGTCACGCTCTCGGCGACCGGCGGCACGATCACGCAGGATCCCGGCGCGATCATCGCGGCGAACCGGCTCGCCGTGGCCGGCGGCACCGTGACGCTGACCGAGGCGAACCAGGTTGCCGAGATCACCTCCATCGCGGCCGGCGGCACGGTGGGGTTCACCACCGTCCTGCCGCTGCTCGTCAGCGGCGCGGTGTCGGCGAACGGCACGCTGGCGCTGACGACCTCCGGCGGGCTCACGGTGGCCGGCGGCGCCTCGCTCGCCGTGGCGGGCGGGCCCGGCACGGCGAACCTGACCTCGGGCGGGGCGATGAACGTCGCGGGCCGCCTCACCACGAGCGGCGACGCCACGCTCGCCGCCAGCACGGGCGGCCTGTCCTTCACCGGCACCGGCAGCGTGGGCGGCGCGGCGCGGCTGACGGCGCCGGGCGCGATCACGCTC
>NZ_JACADQ010000727.1 GCF_016106015.1 Neoroseomonas rubea | reverse complement strand
TTCCAGTCTCTTGGCGTTGGGCAGCGAGGGGCAGGGCCTGGATCTCGGCGCGCTGCAGCGCGCGCGCGCCGCCCCGGCGGGGCTGGAGGGGCGGGCCGAGATCGCGCTCGACTTGCAGGGGCGCGGCGCGAGCCTGCGCGCCGTGGCGGCGAGCCTGACGGGGGAGGCCGGGCTGGCGATGATCGAAGGCCGCATCGTCGGCGGCGGGCGACTGTCCATCGGCACGGACCTGCTGGCACTGCTGCTGCCGGGCCAGCAGCAGGGTGGGGTGCCGGTCCGCTGCCTGGCGCTCCGCCTGTCCGCCGAGGACGGCATGGCGACGAGCGAGGCGCTGCTGGTCGAGACGAATGCCGGGCGCATCGACGGCGTGCTGGCGCTGAACCTGCGGGAGGAGACGATCGCCGCGCGGCTGCTGCCCGATGTGCGCATCGCGGGGATCACGGTGCGCGCCCCGGTCGGCGTCGGCGGCACCTTCGCCGAACCGCGCGTCGGCGTCGATCCGGGCCGGGCGATGACGCGGGTGATGGGCGATACGGTGGCGAACCGGCTGTGGCGGAACTCCACCGTGGAGTGGCTGCGCGGGCAGGCCGGCGCGGCGGGCCCGGCCGGAGATTGCGGCGCGGCGCTGCGGCTGGCGCGGATGGGCGCGGATGGGCCGGTGCCGCCGCCCCAGGCC
>NZ_JACADQ010000726.1 GCF_016106015.1 Neoroseomonas rubea | reverse complement strand
GAGGTCAGCCGCGCCTTCGCCGCCGACCTCGCCGCCGTCGCCGGGCCGCTGCTGCAGGACCCGCAGGCGCGGCGCGTCTTCGGCGCGCCGGGCGGCGGGCCGCTCCAGGCGGGCGAACGCATGACGCAGCTCGACCTCGGCGCGACGCTCGCGCAGTTGCGCACCGCCGGGGTGGGGGAATTGTACCAGGGCCAGCTCGCGAACCGGCTGGAGGAAGGCTCGGCCGCGGCCGGCGGCGGGCTGACCGCCGCCGAGCTGCGCGCGGCGCGGGCCGAGGCGCTGGAGACGGTGCGCGTTCCGGCGGGCAACGACATCGCGCATTTCCTGCCCGCCTCGATCGATGGCGGCGCCGGAACGGCCGCCGCCTTCCAGGCGGCGATGGCCGGCGGGGCACCGCCCTTCTCCTCCGGCATGGTGGGTGCCAGCGCCGGCCTCGTCACGCAGGACCCGGAAGGCAATGCCGTCGCCTGCGCCTTCTCGATGAACAACCTGTTCGGCACCGGGCGCGTGGTGGCCGAGACCGGCATCCTGCTCGCCGCCGCGCCGAATGCGGGCAACGTGCCGGCCGCGCCGCTCGCCGTGGCACTCGCCACCAACAGGGAGCTGCGGCTGTTCCGCGCCGCCGCGGCCGGGTCCGGCCAGCAGGCGGCGGGTGCGGCCGCCGGGGCGACGCTCGCCG
>NZ_JACADQ010000725.1 GCF_016106015.1 Neoroseomonas rubea | reverse complement strand
CGCGCAGCCCGTCGAAGGCGGCCTCCGCCGCCGCCACGTCGCCGGCACCGAGGGCGGCCCAGCCCGCGTTCAGCCGCGCCGCCGGGTCGCCCGGCGCTTCCGCCAGCGCGAGTTCGAAGGCGACCGCCGCGCGTGCAAACTGGCCGGTCGCGGCGAGTTCCAGTCCGCGCGGCGTGGCGGGCGCGCCGGGGGCAAGGCCGATCAGGCGCCGCGCCTGCGTCGCATGGCCCGCTTCGATCGCGGCACGTCCCACCTGCCGCAGCAGGTCCCCGCGCCCGCCCTCCTCCGCCAGCCGCGCGAATTCCGCGAGGTCGCGCGCGCCGATGGCGGGCAGCGCGGAGAGGATCGCCGCCGCCGCTTCATCGAGCAGCGCCCGCGCGGTGCCGGCATTCAGCCCGCGCCGGTGCGCGGCCAGCGCGATAGGCACGAAGGCGGCACGCAGCATTGGGCGATGGCTCGCCCGCCAGCAGGCGCCGAGCAGCGCGGCGGCTTCCGCGACCGCGCCGCGCGCGGCGAGCAGGCCGGCGAGCATGGCGAGGTGGTCGAGGCTTTCCTGGTCGGCGCGGATCGTCGCCAGCACCGGATCGAGCAGCGCCCGCGCCGCGGCGGGATCGCCCCAGCGCGCCTCGATCGAAGCGGCGGCGAGGCGCGTCGCGGCATCCCCGGGCGCCGCTGCGACCGCGCGG
>NZ_JACADQ010000724.1 GCF_016106015.1 Neoroseomonas rubea | reverse complement strand
CGTTCCGACCCGCGCGCGGCGCCGGACCCGGGCGTGGCGGAAGACCAGCGCGCCGCGGCGGCCTTGCTGGCCGTCGATCCGGTGGGCCTCGGCGGCGCGGTGCTGCGCGGCGGGCCGGGGCCGGAACGCGATGGCTGGCTTGCGCTGCTGCGTGCGAATTTGCCGGATGGCACGCCCTGGCGTCGGATGCCGGCCTCGGTGCCGGACAGCCGGCTGCTCGGCGGCCTTGATCTCGCCGCAACGCTTGCCGCGGGGCGGCCGGTTGCCGAACGTGGCGTCCTGGCGGAAGCCGATGGC
Organism: Neoroseomonas rubea; assembly: GCF_016106015.1. Lineage (GTDB taxonomy): Bacteria > Pseudomonadota > Alphaproteobacteria > Acetobacterales > Acetobacteraceae > Neoroseomonas > Neoroseomonas rubea. Next base: position 389 of record NZ_JACADQ010000724.1, on the reverse strand, counting down.
GGCGTGCTGGTGCTCGCCATGGCCGAACGCGCCGCACCAGGCATGGCCGCCCGCATCGCGGCTGTGATGGATGCGGGCGAGGTCGCGCTGGAACGCGACGGCATCGCCCGTCGCCTGGCCGCGCGCTTCGGCCTAGTCGCGCTGGATGAGGGGGTGGAGGAGGAACGCGTCGCCGCCCCGCTGGTCGACCGTTGCGCCTTCCATCTTGCGCCCATGGCGCTGCCGGCCGGGTCGCCGCCGGCGGACATCGCCGCGGCGCGCGCGCGCCTGCACGATGTGCGCGTGCCGGAGGAGGTGGTGCGCGCACTCGCCGGCGCCTCGCTGGCGCTCGGCATCGATTCGCTGCGTGCGCCACTGCTCGCCTTGCGCGCCGCGGTGGCCGCGGCGGC
>NZ_JACADQ010000723.1 GCF_016106015.1 Neoroseomonas rubea | reverse complement strand
ATCCCGGCACGCCGGACGGCGCGATGCCGGCCGCGGCGAGCCCGCCGCTGACGGCGAGTGGCCCAAGCATCCAGCCCGCGCGCACGCCCGCGCGCACCATCACCCAGCCCGCCGCCCAGGCGGCCAGCAGCACGAGCAGCAGCCACGGCGGGCGGAACGGCAGCAGGGCCGATATCTGCGGCACCGTCCCCGCGAGCCCCGCCAGGGCGAAGAGATTCGGCACCAGCACCACCACGGCGCAGACGCGCAGCGATTGCGCCAGCGCCACATGGGCCGGCCGCCCGCCATAGGATTGCGCGAGCATCGCCATGTCCGCCACACCACCCGGGATCGCGGAGAACCACGCCGTCGCCATGTCCACCTTCGCCCGCCGCGCAAGCAGCGGCGCGAGCAGCGCGCCGAAGGCCAGCGTGATCGCGGCGGCGATGAGCAGCAGCGGCGCCTTGGCCGCGATCAGCGCCGCCGTCGCCGGCGTGAAATAGGCGCCGAGCGCGACCCCGATCACGCCGAGGCAGCCATTGCGCAGCGGGGCGGAGGCTTCCGCCGGCAGGCCCGACAGCCGCGCCGCCGCAACCGCGACCAGCGCGCCGATCAGCCAGGGCAGCGGCAGCGACAGCAGGGCGAAGAGCGCGCCGCCCGCCGCGCCGAGGGCAAGGCCGAGCGCGAAGATCGGAAGAGCAGTGGTCTGA
>NZ_JACADQ010000722.1 GCF_016106015.1 Neoroseomonas rubea | reverse complement strand
CCGGTCGCGCCGACCATCGCCACCGCGCCGGGCCATCGCCGCCGCGCCGACCTCGCGCTGCGGCGCACGCCGCGCGGCGCCATCGCCGGGCTGCATGTCGCGGGCAGCGCGGATGTGCTCGACCTCGCGACGTGCCTCGTGCTCGACCCGCGCCTCGTCGCGCTGCTGCCGCCGCTGCGCACCATGCTCGCCAGCCTCTCGGCGCTGAAGCGCGAGGGCTCGGCGGTGGTGAACCTGCTCGACACCGGGCCCGACCTGCTGCTGCGCACCGACGCGCCGCTGCAGGCCGGGGACCGCGTGCTGCTCGCCCGCTTTGCGGAACGCGAGGGTCTCGCGCGCATCGCCTGGGCGCGCGGCACGGGAACGCCCGAGATCGCGGCACAGCACGCCGCACCCACCATGGCCCTGTCCGGCGTCGCCATCGCGCCCCCGCCCGGTGCCTTCCTGCAGGCGAGCCCGGAGGGCGAGGCCGCCATCATCGCCACCGTGCTTGCGGCGCTGCCGGCGAAACTGAAGGGGCGCGGGCGGATCGCGGATCTGCATGCGGGGCTCGGCACGCTGTCCATCCCGCTCGCCGCGCGCGGGCGCGTCGCTTCCTTCGAATCCGATGCGAGCGCGGTCGCGGCGCTGGCCGCCGCCGCCGGGCGCGCCGGGGTGCCGGTCGCGGCGACGCGGCGGGACCTCGACAGC
>NZ_JACADQ010000721.1 GCF_016106015.1 Neoroseomonas rubea | reverse complement strand
ATCGCGCGCAACACGGCGCTTGCGGTGCTGCCGCGGCCGGGCTTCACGCGCCGCGCGCTGGCGGGGCAGGCGGCGGCGGCCCTGCGCCGCCATCGTCGCGCACCGGGCGCGCTTCTCACGGAAGGAGAGCCAGGCGAGTGTCTCGCCGAAAGCGCTCCGGGCACACGTCCCGCGGAACAGGCCCCGGCCGCGCTCCCGTCGGAAAGGTTTGCGCCGCACGCGGCTTGGTGCTTGGTTCCGGCGCGAGAGCATGCCGCCTCCGCCACCGCCATCCGTGCGGGCCAGGCAGGACGCGACACGGGCGAGAGGAGGGGGCCATAGCCCGCACGCCAAAGACCAGCGAGACCAAGCCGACCGCCAAGGCGCCGGCCACGAAGCCCGCGCCGAAGAAGGCCTCGAGCACGACGCCGGCGGCGGCCAAGGCGAAAGCCGCGGCGGCCGAAGCGCCGGCGCTCAAGACGGCCGCCGGCAAGGCCGCAGCCAGCACGGCCAAGGCCAGCAAGGCCAAGGCCACGCCGCGCGCGACATCCGCGGCGGCTAAGGCACCGAAGCGTGCGCAGGCCAGCGCCGCGGCGAAGGCAGCGCCCGCCAAGGCAAGGGCCACGCCGGCGGCGAAGTCCGCGACGCCCAAGGCCACCGCGACGCCGGCCGCCTCCGGCAAGAAGGCGGCCCCCGCGAAGGCGCCGCCGCGC
>NZ_JACADQ010000720.1 GCF_016106015.1 Neoroseomonas rubea | reverse complement strand
GCCGGCCGGTCGCGCGCTACACGCGCGGCCGCGCCGTGATGGCCGAGGGCTCCGTGCGCGCGGCGACGGAGACGCGTGGCCGCGTGCCGCCCGACCGGGCGTCCACGGCACCCCTTGGGGGCGACGCGCGTCAGGCGACCGCCTCGGCCTCCACCTCCACCTTGAAGGCGGGGCTCGCCAGCCCCGCCACGATCAGCAGGGTGCTCGCCGGCGCGTGGCCCGCCAGGAACGTGTCCCGCCGCGCCCGCCAGGCGCCGACCAGGGCAGTGTCGGTCAGGAAGACGGTCATCTTGACGATGTTCGCCGGCCCCATGCCGTGCGCGGCCAGGATGGCGCCGAGATTGGCGAGCGACTGGTCGATCTGCGCCTCCGGGTCCTCGACCAGCGATCCGTCCGGGCGCAGCCCCACCTGGCCGGAGGCGACGAGCCGCCGGCCCTCGCCCTCGATCAGCGCGGCCTGGGAATAGCGGGATTGCGGCATCGGCGCGCCGGGCGGGTTGGAGAAGGTGATGCGGGCCATGGCGGATGCTCCCTGATGCTGGTTCGTCGCGTCGCGGGTCGCGCGCGACCCGCAGCATAGAGGGCGGCGGGCCGTTCGGCCTCATGGCGCGCGGCGCGCGCCCGGCCGCGATCAGACCCGCGGCGGGGGAGGACGGGAGAGCGCACGC
>NZ_JACADQ010000072.1 GCF_016106015.1 Neoroseomonas rubea | reverse complement strand
CCGCGCGCGGGCGCAGCGCATCCCGCCACCACCGCCTTCCCCGCCCGCGCAGGCCGCCGCGCGCCCGGGCGACCCGGCACCGGTACCGAACCGCGACCTGGAAGGCCCCCGCGGCGCCGATCGCCCGAGCGCGCGGCTCGACCCCACGCTGATCGATCCGAACGAGCCCCGCCCGGGCGCGACGGCGCAGCGCGAAGGGCTGCAGGCGCGGGAGGACCGGCTGCTGCGCAACCCCGCGCCCGGCGCCCGGCTGCGCGTCCCCTTCTCCTACTGAGCGGCCTCGCCTTCGCCCGGCGCGAGCAGGCGGAGCGAGAGCGCGTGCAGCCCGCCGGAGAACTCCGCCGCCAGCACGGCGTGCACGGCGCGCGACCGCGCCACGCGCGACTGGCCCGCGAAGGCGGGCGAGACGACGCGGACGCTGTAATGCGTCTCCCCTTCCGGGCGCGCGCCGGCATGGCCGGCGTGGCGGTGGCTGTCGTCGGTCACGGCGACCTCGGCCGGCGGGAAGGCGGCCTCGATGGCGGCACGGATGCGGTCGGCACGGGACGTCATGGCTTGCCTGTGTCTCGGTCTGGGGTTGCGTGTCGTGTTTCCTGCGGCGCCTTGCGGCGCGGGCGGGGCCCGCCCATAAGAAGCGGATGCCCCGTCCTGGCAGCAAGGCCGCGCCGGTAGATGACGACGCCGGCGAACCGCCCCGCCGCTGCGAACATCCCGGCTGCGCGGAGCGCGGCCAGTTCCGCGCGCCGCGCGACCGCACCCTGACGGGCTTCCACTGGTTCTGCCTGCCGCATGTGCGGGCCTACAACGCCGCCTGGGACTACTACAAGGGCATGGGCCCGTCCGAGATCGAGGCCGCGCTGCGATCCGACACCGCCTGGCAGCGCCCGTCCTGGCCGCTAGGGCGGCTCGGCGGCGCCGGGCGGTTCGAGGCCGAGATGCTGCGCGACCCGCTCGGCGTGTTGGGGGCGGAGGCACCGACGCCGCGCCGCCGCGCGCGGGAGGCGAGCGAGGCTCCGCCCGAGTTGCGCGCGGCACTCGACCTGCTCGGCCTCGCCTGGCCACTCGACCAGGCTGAACTCCGCACGCGCTACAAGGAACTCGCGAAGCGCTACCACCCGGACGCCACGGGCGGGGACCGCGTCGCGGAGGAACGCCTGAAGGACATCAACCGCGCCTACAGCCTGCTCAAGCGGCGCGTGCCTGCCACCGCCCGCGCGCCCGAACAGGCCGCGGGCGCCCCCGCCGGGTAGCCCTTCGCCGCGGTCGGGCCTAGTATGCCACCAGCAGAACCGGAACCGGATTTGAGATGAACAAGGTCGCACAGATCGCCGACATCCGCCCCACCTCAGCGATCGACTCCCCCGACATCACCGTGAAGGCGCGCGAGGTCTTCGGCGTCGACGTCGACATGGACGTGCCGGCCTTCTCGATCCGCACGGAGCACGTGCCCGAGATCGACCACACCTACCGCTTCGACAAGGAGACGACGCTCGCCATCCTCGCGGGCTTCGCCTTCAACCGCCGCGTCATGATCCAGGGCTACCACGGCACCGGCAAGTCGACGCATATCGAGCAGGTGGCGGCGCGGCTCAACTGGCCCTGCATCCGCGTCAACCTCGACAGCCACATCAGCCGCATCGACCTGATCGGCAAGGACGCGATCGTCCTCAAGGACGGCAAGCAGGTGACGGAGTTCCGCGAGGGCATCCTGCCCTGGGCGCTGCAGCACCCCTGCGCGCTGGTGTTCGACGAATACGACGCCGGCCGCCCGGACGTGATGTTCGTGATCCAGCGCGTGCTGGAGGTCGAGGGCAAGCTGACCCTGCTCGACCAGAACAAGGTGATCCGTCCGAACCCGAACTTCCGCCTGTTCGCGACCGCCAACACGGTCGGCCTGGGCGACACGACGGGCCTCTATCACGGCACGCAGCAGATCAACCAGGGCCAGATGGACCGCTGGTCGATCGTGGCGACGCTGAACTACCTGCCGCACAAGCAGGAGACGGACATCGTGCTCGCCAAGATGGCGATGGAGGGCGACGCCAAGGCGCGCAAGCAGGTCGAGGCGATGGTCGCTCTCGCCGACCTCACGCGCGCGGGCTTCATCGCGGGCGACATCTCGACCGTCATGTCCCCGCGCACCGTCATCACCTGGGCCGAGAACGCGCGCATCTTCGGCGATGTCGGCTTCGCCTTCCGCCTTACCTTCCTCAACAAGTGCGACGAGGCGGAGCGCAGCACGGTCGCCGAGTACTACCAGCGCTGCTTCAACGAGGAGATCCCGACGGGGCTGATGAAGAAGGCGGGGTAACGGGCCAGTCCCACACGGGCGGGACACCCCGCCCGTGACCACGCAGTAACGCAGACGGCCGCCCTGATGACGAAGCCCCGCAGCGCCGCAGGCGCGAGGAGCGTAGTCTGAATCAGGCCGGCCCCCCGCCGAAGCGAAGCGAAGGCCAAACTCAATGTCCGGCAAGCAGGACCTGACGCGGCAGGAAGAATTCAAGCGCGCCACCGCGGGCGCCCTGCGCGCCATCGCGCATGCCGACCCCGAGGTGCAGGTGGCCTTCCAGCCCGGCCCCTCCGGCGTCGCAGGCAAGCGCGTGCGCCTGCCGCTTCCCACCCGCGCGCTGCCGCCGGCCGAGATGGCGAAGCTGCGCGGCGCGGCCGATGCCGCGGCACTTCGCCTGCGCCACCATGACGAATCGCTGCACGCATCGCGCATCCCCGGCCGCCGCGAGGCGCGGGAGGTGTTCGACGCGCTGGAGCAGGTGCGCGTCGAGACCGTCGGGTCCAAGCACATGGCCGGCGTCGCGGCGAATCTTCGCGCCAAGCTCGCCGAGGAATGCGAGGCCGAGGGCTACGACCGCATGACGCGGAAGGACCAGCTGCCGCTGCCCGCGGCACTCGGCCTGATCGCGCGCGAACGCCTGACCGGCCAGCCGGCGCCGGAAATCGCGCATCGCGTGCTCGAGCTGTGGCGCGACACGCTGGGCGAAAAGGCGGATGAGGCGCTGGCCGAGATGGCCGTTTGCGCCGACGACCAGGCGGCCTATGCGCGCGCCGCGCGCAAGCTGCTTACCGCGCTCGACCTTGCGGAAGCGGAGGTCGAGGCCGAGAGCGAGCAGCAGGACGAGGAAGGCGAGGAGGGCGGCGAGAGCAGCCCCCAGCAGGACCAGTCCGGCGAGGGCCAGTCCTCCTCCGAGCAGGAGGACCAGATGCTCGGCGCCCAGCCCGAGCAGATGCAGGGCGAGGCGTCCGACGAGGAAGGCGAGGAGACCGAGGAGGACGGCGCCGCGGCCGACGGGGACGACAAGCCCGGCGGCCCGCAGCAGCGCCGCGAGGTGCCGCAGGTCGACGACACCACGCGCTACCACGCCTTCACGACGCAGTTCGACGAGGTGGTCTCGGCCGAGGATCTGTGCGACCCGGACGAGCTGAACCGGCTCCGCCAGCAGCTCGACCAGCAGCTGAACCATCTGCAGGGCGTCGTCTCGAAGCTCGCCAACCGGCTGCAGCGACGGCTGCTCGCGCAGCAGCAGCGCGCCTGGGAATTCGACCTCGAGGAAGGCATCCTCGACGCCGCGCGGCTGACGCGCGTCGTGACCAACCCGATGCACGCGCTGTCGTACAAGCGCGAGCGGGACACGGATTTCCGCGATACCGTCGTCTCCCTGCTGATCGACAATTCCGGCTCGATGCGCGGGCGGCCGATCTCGGTCGCGGCGATGTGCTGTGACATCCTCGCGCGCACGCTGGAACGCTGCTCGGTGAAGGTGGAGATCCTCGGCTTCACGACCCGCGCCTGGAAGGGCGGGCAGTCGCGCGAACGCTGGGTGCAGGAAGGCAAGCCGCGCAATCCCGGGCGGCTGAACGACCTTCGCCACGTGGTCTACAAGGCCGCGGATGCCCCGTGGCGCCGTGCGCGGAAAAACCTCGGGCTGATGCTGCGCGAGGGGTTGCTGAAGGAGAACATCGACGGGGAAGCGCTGGAATGGGCCTACAAGCGGCTGCTGCCGCGGCCCGAGCACCGGCGCATCCTGATGGTGATCTCCGACGGCGCACCGGTCGATGATTCGACGCTGTCCGTGAACCCGGGCAACTACCTCGAGCGCCACCTGCGGAAGGTGATTCACGAGATCGAGAATCGGAACCAGGTGGAACTCATCGCCATCGGCATCGGCCACGACGTGACGCGGTACTACCGCCGCGCCGTGACCATCGTGGATGCCGAAGAACTTGGCGGCACCATGATGAAGAAGCTCGCCGAGCTGTTCGACGAGGATGCGGCCGAGGCGTGGCAGCGCGCGGCGGCGGAGCGCGGACCGCTGCTGGTCTAGGGGTGCGAAGCCGCGTCGACACCTCGGTGCGCTGGAGTGCCGAGATGCGAACGCGGCTGCGCGTCCGACGCCGAATGGGCGTGGCGGCATTCCTGCTGATCGTCACAGTCCTGATCCTCGTCGGTGCGCCGGAAACGTCGCTCGAAAGGCTGATCTGCGCGGTACGCGTTTCCTGGCTGCCGGCCGTGGTGCTTGGCATGTTTCTCAGCACGCTTGCCGTCGACGTGCTGACCTGGGCGCGTTACTGGCTCGGCTTCGAGCGCTTCACTCTCGACGTGCGGCTCGGTGCCGGTCTCGAAGGCGGCGGGACACCCGTGTTCTACTCGCGACGTGCAAAGTGGCTGGTTGCCTACCCCATTGCGCTGATCATGACCTTCCTCTTTCTGCGCTTCGCAGACGCGCCTGCGTGCTCATGACGGCGCTTCGCCGCCGGGCGCTGCTCGGCGCCGGCATGCTGACGGCGGGCAGCATCACCACCACGCCGACGTTTCCGCAGGGAGGTGCGGCAGCCGTCATTCCGCCCTTCACGCTCGACGGGCCGCTGGAAAGCCTGGGCGGGTTCGAGATCGACGCGCGACGGCTCGGCGCGGCGAACCTCTCCGGCATCCATCTCGGCCCAGGCCTCGTCGCCACCATGGTCGACGACCGCGCCCGCTGGGCGCAGGCGCGCATCCATCTGCGCGACGGAAGGGCGCATCTGCTGGAACCGATCGCGTCCGGCCCGCTCGGCGACGGCGCCGGCCGCCCCTTGCCGCGCGGCCGCGCTGGGGATGCCGAAGCCATCACGCGCCTGCCCGACGGCACCTGGCTGGTCGCCTTCGAACGCTGGCACCGCATCCGTGCCTATCGCCGCCTCGACGGGCACGGCGCCTATGTCGAGGGACCGCAGGGGCTCGACCGCGCACCGGCCAATGGCGGGCTGGAGGCGCTGACGCTGCTCGCCGACGGGCGGCTGCTCGCGCTGACCGAATCCCTCACGCCCGAGGGCGCACCAACACAGCGTCGCGGCTGGATCGGACGGCCAGGGCGATGGATGCCGATCGCCTGGGAACCGGCCGAAGGCTTTTCCCCGGTGGATGCGGCCGGCCTGCCGGATGGCGGGGCGCTGGTGCTGGAACGGCGCTTCTCCTGGTTCGGCGGCTTCGCCGGTCGGCTTGTGCGCGTGGCGGCGGCGGACATCGCCGCGGCGCGCGTGGGCGCGGTGCTGCGGGGGGTCGAAGTGCTGCGCCTGGATGGCGGCGCCCTCCCGGCAGAAAACTGGGAAGGGGTTGCCGCCATCGCGCATGAGGGGCGCGTCATCGTCGCGCTGGTCGCGGACGACAATGACAGCGTGCTGCAGCGCAGCCTGATGCTGCTGTTCGCCCTGCGCGGCGCTCAGCCCGGCCGGTAGATGAAGTCCACGGGGGAGATCTGCTCCGTCTGCGCGTAGCCTAGAGACCGCAGCGCCGCGTCGCCCGGCTCGTATTCGCCGTGATTGGCCCGCAACTCGATCCAGATCAGCGGCCGGTGGCGCTTGATGCTGTGCCGCGCGCCTTCCAGCAGCGGGACCTGCGCACCCTCCACGTCGATCTTGAGGACATCCATCTTCGGCAGGGCCAGCGCATCGAGGCTCGCCATCGGATAGGCGCCGTCCGCCGCGGCGCCGAAGACCGACGCCGCGATGTTCACGTGCGGGAAGCTGTGCAGCTCCGCCCGCCCTTCCGACGCGCCGAGCGCGAGGTTGTGGCAGCGGACATTGCTGAGCGCGTTCAGCGCGACATTGCGCTGGAGGATGGCGAAGACGCTGCGCAGCGGCTCGAAGGCATGGACTTCCTTCGCCTGGCAGATTTTCGCGAAGAAGACCGTGTGGTTGCCGATGTTGGCGCCGGCATCGACGATGACGGCATCGCGCGGGATCATCGGCAGCACCTGCGTCATCTGCCGCGTCTCGTAGAAGGTGCCGTGCAGCAGGATCAGGCGCTGCACCGCATCCGTCGCGGCCTGCGGCAGGTGCATGCGGATCGGCGTGTCGAAGGCGAGGAACTCGACGATCCGCTCGGGCCCCATGGCCTGGAAAAGGACCGCCGCCCGAAGTTCGTCGAGCTTGCGCGCGTGATTCCGGAGCTGGTTCGTCAGGTCTTCCGACATGGCAGGCTTTCGTTCCTTAATCGGAACATCATAATCGCCCGCACGACGCCGGCAATCCGGCGCCGGCCTCAGGCCACGTCGTTCAGATGGCAGGCGCTGCGCTGGCCCGGGGCAACTTCCCGCAGCACCGGCTTTTCGACCTTGCAGCGCGGCATGGCGTGCGGGCACCGCGGGTGGAAATGGCAGCCCCCGGGCGGGTTCAGCGGCGAGGGGATTTCCCCCTTCACCACCGCGAAGGCGCGCTTGCGCGCCTCGATCCGCGGCACCGAGGCCAGCAGCGACTGGGTGTAGGGGTGGTTTGGCCGGGCGAAGACCGTCTCGGACGGCGCTTCCTCAACCACCCGGCCGAGATACATGATCACGACCCGGTCGCTCAGATGCTCCACCACGCCGAGATCGTGGCTGATGAACAGGTAGGTGAGATCGAGTTCCTGCCGCAGCTTCATGAACAGGTTCAGGATCTGCGCCTGGATCGAGACGTCGAGCGCGGCCACCGCCTCGTCGCAGACGATGAAGTCGGGCTTCACCGCGAGTGCGCGCGCGATGCCGATGCGCTGGCGCTGCCCGCCCGAGAACTGGTGCGGGTAGCGGCGTTTGAAGGCGGGGTCGAGACCCGCGCGACGCATCTGCTCGTCGACATAGGCGTCGAAGCCCGCACGGGTCACCAGGCCATGGACCAGCGGCGCCTCCCCCACGATGTCGGCGACGCGCATGCGCGGGTTCAGCGACGCGTAGGGGTCCTGGAAGATCATCTGCGTGCGCAGCTTCATCGCGCGCACGACCTGGGAGGACAGCGACAGCACATCGAGCCCGTCGCGCAGGATGGTGCCTTCGGACGGCGGCATGATGCCGGCCACGATCCGCCCGAGCGTCGACTTGCCGCAGCCCGATTCGCCGACCAGCCCGACCACCTCCCCCTTGCGGATGGTGAGGTCGACGCCGTCCACGGCGTGCACGATCTCCTCCCGCACCCGGGCGCCGAGGCGCTGGGCGATGCGGCCGGCGAAGTCGAGCTTCTTCTCGAAGCGCTTCGTGATGCCGCGCAGTTCCATCATCGGTGCGCCGGCGTCGAGTGCGGCGCGGGTCTCGCTCACGGCCGCGCTCATGCCGCCTGCTCCGCGGCACCGGTCAGGGGGCGGAAACAGCGCACCTCCCGCCCAGGAAGGATCTGCTCGATGGCCGGTTCGGCCATGCAGGCATCGGCCGCGCGCGGGCAGCGGGTGCGGAAGGCGCAGCCGGGGGGCAGGTTGAGCAGCGATGGCGTCATGCCGGGGATCTGGCGGAGCGGCTCGCCGCGCTTGTTGCGCGAGGGGACGGAGCCGATCAGCCCTGCGGTGTAGGGATGGAGCGGCGTGTCGAGCACCTCGGACACCGCGCCCTTTTCCACGATGCGCCCGGCGTACATCACCGCGATGTCGTCGGCGAGGCCGGCGACGACCGAGAGGTCGTGCGTGATCCAGATCAGCGACGTGCCGGTGGTGGCGGCGAGCTTCTGCACCTCGGCCAGGATCTGCCCCTGGATCGTCACGTCGAGCGCCGTCGTCGGCTCGTCGGCGATGATGAGCTCGGGTTCGTGCAGCAGCGCGATGGCGATGGCCACGCGCTGGCGCATGCCGCCCGAGAACTGGTGGGGGTAGGATTTCAGCCGTTCGTCCGGCGAAGGGATGCCAACCATGCCGAGCGTGTCGCGCGCGCGCTGGCGGGCTTCCTCGGTCGAGCAGTTCCTGTGCGCCTGCACCGTCTCGATCATCTGCGTGTCGATGCGCAGGACCGGATTCAGCGTCATCATCGGGTCCTGGAAGATCATGGCGATGCGGTTGCCGCGCAGGCTGCGCATCTCCTCCTCGCTGATACGCGCGAGGTCCTTTCCCTTGAACAGGATCTGCCCGCCGGCAATGCGCCCCGGCGGGTCCACCAGGCCGATGATCGAGAAGCCGGTGACGGACTTCCCCGACCCGGATTCCCCCACCAGGCCGAGCACCTTGCCCCGTTCCACCGTGAAGGACACGTCGTCCACCGCCTTCACCACGCCGGCGCGGGTGAAGAAATGCGTGCGGAGGTTGCGGACCTCCAGCGTCGGCTCGGCCATGGCTACTTCTTCAGCCGCGGGTTCAGCACGTCGCGCAGCTGGTCGCCCACCAGGTTGATCGAGACGATCGTGATGAGCAGCGCGATGCCGGGATAGAAGGAAATCCAGTACTTGCCGGAGAGCATGTACTCGTAGCCATTGGCGATCAGCAGCCCGAGCGAGGGCTCCGTGATCGGGACGCCGAGGCCGAGGAAGGACAGCGTCGCCTCCAGCGCGATGGCGCGCGCCACCTGCATGGTGGCCACCACGATCAGCGGCGGCAGACAGTTCGGCAGCAGGTGCCGGAACAGGATGCGGTAGGTCGGCAGGGCGAGACACTGCGCGGCCTCGATGTACTCGCGCCGGCGTTCGACGAGCGCCGTGCCGCGCACGGTGCGCGCGTAGTACGCCCATTCCACGATCACCAGCGCGATGACCACGTTCATGATGCCCTTGCCGAGGAAGGCGAGGATCATCAGCGCGACGAGGATGGACGGGAAGGACAGCTGCAGGTCGACCAGCCGCATGATGACCGTGTCGGTCTTCTTCCCGGCATAGGCGGCGAGAAGGCCGAGCGAGGCGCCGACGACGCAGGCGATCAGCGCCGAGCCCGCGCCCACCATCAGCGAGATGCGCAGCCCGTACATGATGCCCGACATCATGTCGCGGCCCTGGTCGTCGGTGCCGAGCCAGTAGGTGAAGCCCCCGCCGCCGACCGTGCCAGGCTCCATCCGCCCGTCCATGATGTCGAGCTGCGCGAGGTCGTAGGGGTTCTGCGGCGCGATCCAGGGCGCGAAGATCGCCACCAGCGCGATCGCCGTGAAGACGATGAGCCCGGCCACCGCGATCTTCGATTCCGCGAACTCGGACACGAAGCGCCGGAACGGCGTCTCCACCTTGTCCTTGCGGGGCGCGGCAGGCGCCGCGCCGTTCAGCGTCGCGTCGCTCATGTGCCCTTCGTCTCCAGCCGCACGCGCGGATCGAGCATGGAGTAGGTCAGATCCACGATCAGGTTGATGGTGATGAACATCAGCACGATGATCATCAGGTAGGCGACGATGACGGGCCGATCGAGCACGTTGATGCTGTCGATGATCAGCTTGCCCATGCCCGGCCAGGCAAACACGCTTTCCGTCACGACCGAGAAGGCGATGGTAGAGCCGAGTTCCAGCCCCACCACGGTGACCACGGGGATCAGGATGTTCTTGAAGACGTGCACGAAGGTCACCCGCGCCGGGCTCAGCCCCTTGGCGCGGGCGAACTTCACGTAGTCCATCAGCATCGTCTCCCGCACCCCCGCGCGTGTCAGGCGGATGACGAGGCTGATCTTGAACAGCGCCAGGTTGAGCGCGGGCATCGCCATGTGCGCGAGCCCGTCCACCGTCAGAAACGACCAGTGCAGGCCGAACAGCGTGCCCGTGTCGCCCCGCCCGGTCGAGGGCAGCCAGCCGAGCTGCACCGCGAAGACCATGATCAGCATCAGCCCGACCCAGAAGGTCGGCAGCGAGAAGCCGAGGATCGAGCCCGCCATGATGGCCTTGGACGCCGGCGCGTTCGGCCGCAGCCCCGCATAGAGGCCGAGCGGCAGGCCGATCAGGATCGACAGGAACATCGCCCCGAAGGCGAGTTCCAGCGTCGCCGGCATGCGCTGGAGGATGAGCTTCAGCGCCGGCTCGTTGAACACGAACGACCGGCCGAGGTCGCCCTGCAGCGCGTTGCCCAGGAAGACCAGGTATTGCTGCCAGAGCGGCAGGTCGAGCCCGAGCGCCTGCACCGCACGCTCGCGCTCAATCTGGTCGGCGTCGGGGCTGATCAGGATCTCGACCGGGTCGCCGATCGCGAAGACGCCGACGAAGACGATGACCGACATCGCCAGCACGACGAACAGCGCCTGGATCAGCCGGCGAACGAGGTAGACGGTCATCGTCGCCGCTCCGCGTTCAGCGTGCCGCGGGGCGCAGGCGCTGCGGCAACGTGCTCTCGTCCACGCTCGCCGCGTAGTCGAAGCCGCGCCGCGTCGCCCAGACATTGGTCTGGATGTGCAGCGGCACCACGCCGACATCCTGCATGGCGATGCGCATGGATTCGATGATCAGACGCTCGCGCTTCGGCTCGTCCATCTCGGCCAGCGACTGTTCGAGCAGCCCGTCCACCTGCGGGTTGGAATAGCGCCCGCGGTTGGAAGCCCCCCAGCCGCGGTCGCGGTTGAAGGTGGCCATGATGTTGCGCAGCGGGTGCGACCCGTCCGGGTTGGAACCCCAGCCGATCAGGAAGGCCGAATACTCGACGCGGCCGGCGCGGCCGATGAAGGTGGTCCAGGGCTGCGCCTCGACCGCGGTGCGAACGCCGATCCGCGTCCACATCTGGCCGATCGCCTGGATGATGCGCGCATCGTTGATGTAGCGGTCGTTCGGTCCGTTCAGCTGGATGCGGAAGCCCTGCGGGTAGCCCGCTTCCGCCAGCAGGCGGCGCGCGCCGTCCGGATCGAAGGGAATGGCCGGCAGGTCGGGCACGTTGCCGAACACGCCCTGCGGCAGGAACTGGTTCGCCGGCACCGCCGCACCTTCCATGATGCGGTCGACGATGGCGCGCCGGTCGATCGCCATGGACAGCGCCTGGCGCACCCGCACGTCGCGCAGCGGGTTCCGCCCGAGCGGCCGGCCGTCATTGTCGGTGACGAAGGGGGAGTTCTCGTTCTCGGCCCGCTGGTGGTCGAGGCCGAGGAAGATCAGCCGCAGCCCGACCTGCTCGGCCAGCCGCACCCGCTGGTCGCGCCGCAGGTTGGTCAGGTCCGAGGTCGGCACCTGGTCGATCAGGTCCACATCGCCGGCGAGCAGCGCGGCCGTGCGCGCCGCGTCGTTCGTGATCATGCGGTAATTGATGCGCTGGAAGGCCGGGCGCTCGCCCCAATGGCCGTCGAAGCGTTCGAACTCGATGCGGTCGCCGTTGCGGTGGGACACCACGCGATAGGGCCCGGTGCCGACCGCCGCACGCACCTCGTTGAAGTCGGCCGTCGTCGCGTTCTCGGCCGTTTCCTTGTCGACGATGCGCACATTCGTCATGTCGAGCGGCAGCAGCGGATAGGGCGCGGCGGTGTGGAAGCGGATGGTCAGCGGATCGATGATCTCGACGCGCGTCAGCGGCCGGGAATAGACGGCGAAGGAGGAGGGGCTGTTCGGCACGTTCGGCAGCCGCGCCAGCGTGAAGGCCACGTCGTCGGCGGTGAAGGCGTTGCCGTTCTGGAAGCGGACATTCGGCCGCAGGCGGAATTCCCACACCGTCGGCTCGATCACGCGCCATTCGGTGGCAAGCCCGGGGATCGCGCGCGACTGCACGTCGGTGTTCACCAGCCGGTCGAAGATCGTGTCCGCGACGGCGTTGTTGGGCGAAAGCTGGTGGTAGTGCGGGTCGAGCGAGGTGACAGGCGCGCCCACCGCGATGGTGGCGGTCTGGGCCGCGGCCTGGCCCATGCCGGCCGCGACAACGACTGCGGCGGCGGCAAGCTGCCGCCCGAACTGCTTCTTCATCCTTCGCCCCCCGGTCGAGTACCCGTGGCCCCCTTGTAGCAGCCGCCCGGAAGCCCCGCTAGCGTGGTGCCTCGCGAACGCCGATGGAGAAAGTCCCATGCGACGCCACGCCCGCACCTTGATGATCGCATTGGCCCTGGCGCCGGGCGCGGCCGCCGCGCAGACCCTGACCATCGCCATCGGCGGTTCGCCAACCTCGCTCGACCCGCATTTCTACAACGCCTCCCCCAACAGCAGCCTGACGCAGCATTTGTTCGACACGCTGGTGGAGCGCGATGCCGAGGCGCGGCTGCGCCCCATGCTCGCCGAATCCTGGCGCGCCGTGGAGCCGACCGTGTGGGAATTCCGCCTCGGCGCGGGCGTGAAGTGGCATGACGGGCGCGACCTGACGGCCGACGACGTCGCCTTCACGATCGAGCGCGTGCCGACGGTGCGCAATTCCCCCGGTTCCTTCGCCGGGCTGATCCGCGCCATCACGCGGGTCGAGGTGGTGGACCCGCTGACCATCCGCTTCCACACCGCCGCCCCCCATCCGCTGCTGCCCACCGAGCTCGCCTCGATCCAGGTCATCTCCCGCCACGCCGGCACGGGGGCGGAGACGGAACAGTACAATGCCGGCCAGGCGGCGATCGGCACCGGCCCCTACCGGCTCGCCTCCTATCGCTCGGGCGACCGGACGGAATTCACGCGGAACGACGGCTACTGGGGCGGCGCGCAGCCCTGGGCGCGCGTCTCCTACCGCTTCATCGCCAACGACGCGGCGCGCACCGCGGCCCTGCTCGCCGGCGACGTCGATGTGATCGACCAGGTACCGTCCAACGACCTCGCCCGGCTGCGCCAGAACCAGCGCATCAGCCTCTTCGAGATCCAGGGCCTGCGGCTGATCTACCTGATCCCCGACTATTCGCGGCGCGAGGGCCCGGTCTGGGTAACGGACAATGACGGCCGGCCGCTCCCGCAGAACCCGTTCCAGGACATCCGCGTGCGCCGCGCCATGTCGATGGCGGTGGACCGCGCCGCGCTGGCGGATCGCGTCATGGAGGGCACCGCCCGGCCGACCGGCCAGTGGCTGCCGCAGGGTGCCTTCGGCTTCAATCCGGATGTGCCGGTGCCGGCGACCGACCCCGACGGCGCGCGCCGGCTGCTCGCCGAGGCTGGCTTCCCGCAGGGCTTCCGCATCACCCTCTCCTGCCCCAACGACCGCTATCCGAACGATGCGCGCACCTGTCAGGCGATCGCGCAAATGTGGACGCGCATCGGCGTGCGCACCGAATTGCAGGCGCTGCCCTGGACGACCTATTCCGCCCGCACCGCCCGCCAGGAATTCAACATGCGTATGGGCGGCTGGGGCAGCGTGACGGGCGAAGCCTCCTACATGCTGGTGAACATCTTCGGCACCTATGACCGGGAACGCCGGCGCGGCGCCGCCAATTCCTCGCGCTATTCCAACCCAGCGCTGGATGCGCTGACGGAACGCGCCGCCGCGACGCTCGACGACCCGCAGCGGGAGGCGATGCTGCGCGACGCCGTGCGCATGGTGGCCGACGACGTCGCGATGATCCCGCTCTACCAGCTCGTGAACTTCTGGGCGACGCGGCGCGGCCTCACCTACGAGGCGCGGATGGACGAACGCACCACGGCGATGGCGGTGCGTCCCGCGAACTGACTCCGCGCTTCAGCCCTGCCGGCCGGCGACGAAGCGTTCCAGCCAGTGGATCGTGTAGTCGCCGGACTGGAACTCGGCATCCTCCATCACCGCCTGATGCAGCGGCAGGGTCGTGCGGATGCCGGCCACCACCATCTCCCCCAGCGCGCGGCGCATGCGGCCGATCGCCGCGGCGCGCGTGGGCGCGTGCACGACCAGCTTCGCGACCAGGCTGTCATAGTGCGGCGGCACGACGTAGCCGGAATACAGCGCGCTATCGACCCGCACGCCGAGCCCGCCCGGCGCGTGGTAGGTGGTCACGCGCCCGGGGCTCGGCGCGAAGGTGTCCGGGTCCTCGGCGGTGATGCGGCATTCGATCGCATGGCCGCTGAAGGCGATGTCCTTCTGCGTGTAGCCGAGCGGTTCCCCCGCCGCGATGCGGATCTGTTCCTTCACGAGGTCGATGCCGCAGACCATCTCGGTCACCGGGTGCTCGACCTGCAGGCGCGTGTTCATCTCGATGAAGGCGAACTGGCCGTCCTGCCACAGGAATTCGAGCGTCCCGGCGTTGCGGTAGCCGAGCTTGGACAGCCCGGCCGTCACCCGCGCGCCGAGCGCCTCGCGGTCGGCCGCGCTCAGCACCGGGCTGCCGGCTTCCTCGACCAGCTTCTGGTGGCGGCGCTGGAGCGAGCAGTCGCGCTCGCCGAAATGAACGACGTTGCCATGCATGTCGGCCAGCACCTGCAGCTCGATATGCCGCGGGCGGTCGAGATATTTTTCCAGATAGACGCTGTCGTCGCCGAAGGCGGCCTTGGCCTCGGCCCGCGCGACGCGCCAGGCTTCCTCCAGCTCGCCCGCGCTGCGCGCGACCTTCATGCCGCGCCCGCCGCCGCCGGCCGCGGCCTTGATCAGCACCGGGTACTTGACCTGCTCGGCGACGGCGCGTGCTTCCTCGAAGGTGTCGAGCGCGCCGGCGGAGCCCGGGACCAGCGGCACGTCGAGCCGCCGCATCGCGTCCTTGGCCGCGATCTTGTCGCCCATCATGCGGATGTGCTCGGGCATTGGGCCGATGAACTTCAGCCCATGCGCCTCCACCATCTCGGCGAAGCGGGCATTCTCCGACAGGAAGCCGTAGCCCGGATGCACCGCGTCCGCGCCCGTGATCGTCGCGGCCGACAGGATCGCGGCGACGTTGAGGTAGGAATCGCGCGCCGCCGGCGGGCCGATGCACACGCTTTCATCCGCCAGCCGCACATGCATCGCCGTCGCGTCCGCCGTGGAGTGCACGGCGACGGTGCGGATGCCCATCTCCTGGCAGGCGCGGTGGACGCGGAGCGCGATTTCGCCCCGGTTCGCGATCAGGACCTTGCCGAACATCAGCTATTCCTCGCGTCGCTGCGCGCCGCTGAAAAGCCGGCCGATTCAGACCTCCGGGCCTGCGGCCCTCCAGTCATCGGACGGCTCATTCGATGATCATCAGCGGCTCGCCGTACTCGACCGGCATGCCGCTCTCGATCAGCACGCGCGTCACCGTGCCCGCGCGCGGCGCCTTGATCTGGTTGTAGGTCTTCATCGCCTCGATCAGCAGCAGGGTCTGGCCCTGCGCGACCTTGGAGCCGACCGCGACGAAGGGCGCGGCACCCGGCTCGGGCGAGAGATAGGCGACGCCCACCATCGGGCTCGTCACCGCGCCCGGATGGTCGGCGTCGAGCGCCTCCGGCATCGCGGCCGCGGCGATCGCCGCCGGCGCGGCGACGGCGGCGACAGGGGCGGCGACCGTCACCGCGGCGGGGGCCG
>NZ_JACADQ010000719.1 GCF_016106015.1 Neoroseomonas rubea | reverse complement strand
CGGCGCCGACGCCGCGCTGCCCGCCCCCGCCGACTGCCGCGAAGCGCTGGCGAAGGTGGCGTCGCCCGAGGTGCGGCCGGCCGCGCTGCGGCTGCGCTGACGTGATCGCGGGCGGGGCGCCCGAACGAAGCGTGCCGTTTCGCACCGCGCGCCCCGCCCGCCGGCGCGAGGCTCCTTCCCGACGACGAGGAGCAGCCGCCATGCGCACCATCCCTTCCCTGACGACCGCCGCCGCACTGGCCGCCATGCTCGCGGCGGGCCCGGCGCAGGCGCAGTTCGCCGCGATCGACATGGTGTGGGTCCAGCCGGTCGCGGCACCCGGCGCGCCGGCCCCCTGCACGCGGATGCTCGTGCTGACCTCGCCGCGCGACTGGGCGGAAGGCGACGCGGCGGTGCTGGTGCTTGCGCCGGAGGGCATGGCCAACGCCGCGCGCCCGGTCGTCCAGGCGCTGGTCGAGGAGGAAGCCGCGGTGCTCGACTATTCCTCCGGCTTCGGCGGCTGCGGGGATGTCTCGACCGTCGCGCCCGACCCGGTCGGCGAGGCGCTGGGCGGGCTGCTCGCGCTGAAGGAGGCGGGGGCGGGCCTGGTCGTCGCGGTCGGCCTCGGCCCCGCCGGCCAGGCGGTGCTGGAGGCGGCGCGGGAGGAGGTGGCGGCGCGCTTCCTGGGACCGGACGGCCCGCGCTTCGCCGCCGCC
>NZ_JACADQ010000718.1 GCF_016106015.1 Neoroseomonas rubea | reverse complement strand
ATTCAGGTGCGACTGCAGTTCAGCCGTCTGCTCTTCCGATCCGGGCGCAGCTCGCGGCACCCGCCGAACGGCTCGGCTTCGTCGCGGCGGCGCAGTCGCCGCTGCGCGAGGGTCGCTCGGTGCTCGCCATCGCCGCGCCGACGCCCGCGGGCATCGAGGCGGTGGCCGAGGCGCTGCGCGACCCGGCGACCATCCCGCGCGTGCAGGGCGACCTGATGGTGCTCAGCGCCGATGGCGCGGAATCCTTCCGCACCGCGCCGACCTACTCGGTCGGCAACCTGCCCTTCTGGCTCTGGCCGAACCACTACCTGGGATCGCAACCCTGGTCGGTGCTGTTCCTGCTGGTCGGCGCCAGCGTGCTGATCGGCCTGCCGGTGATGGCATCGCTGCGGCGAAGGGCCGTGCGCCGGCTTCGGGGGCGCGGCTGATGCGCCCGCTGAAGGCCAGCCTCCTCGGCGCCGTGGCGGCGCTGGCGCTGGCGGGTCCCGCCGCGGCGCAACCGACACCCGGTGCGCTCGGCATCCTTCTCCAGCAGGCACGCCACTGGCAGGAACAGAACCGGCCGGACCTGGCGCTGCGCGCCTATGAGCGCGTGCTCGCCACCGCGCCGCGCAACCCGGAGGCGCTGGCCGGCGCGGCCGAGGCGCAGGCCGCGCTCGGCAACCGGACGGAGGCCGAGGCGCTGATCGCGCGGCT
>NZ_JACADQ010000717.1 GCF_016106015.1 Neoroseomonas rubea | reverse complement strand
GGCCCGCCCCGCGTGGCACCGGCCTGGCGGGCACGCAGGCTGGCGCGCAGGCGCGCGGCGGCGAGCGCGGGCGGCAACGGGCGCGGCAGGCAGAGATCGGCGCCGAGTTCGAGGGCGAGGACCTCCTCGGCTTCCGCCGCGCCGATCACGCCGATGACAAGGCCGGGGTGCCGCCCGGCCATCAGGCGCAGCGCCTCGGGCAGCGTGGCTTCAGGCAGGTGGATGTCGAAGAGCAGCGCGGCCGGCGAATCCGCCGCGTCCAGGCGCGCGAGTGCGGCCCCGAGCGACCCCGCCTCCTCCACGCTGAAGCCGCGGAGCGCGAGCGCTGCCGCGGCGCCGCCGCGGCTGTCGGGGTTGGCGTCGAGAAGGAGGGTGACAGGGCGTTGCAATTCGTCTGGATCCAAGGCGTGTGACCACACGTCTCGGTGTCAGACGATAATTCCGTTCTGTCAACGTTACGTTATCGTAAAATCAATGACGATGGGCGCGACATCCCGTCCGATGTCGCGCTGCGGCACTCCGGCATCGAGGATGGCCCGCGCAGGCCGATGGGCCATCGCCACCGTCGCGCCTGCGCCGGCCGCCATCCCCGGGCGGGGATCACGGCGCGGCCATGGCGCGCGCAACGGCGCGTCCGCCCTTGTCGTTCCGCCTGCGCCCGGCGGGCGCCACGCGCAGGCGCGCCGGCGTCAGATCG
>NZ_JACADQ010000716.1 GCF_016106015.1 Neoroseomonas rubea | reverse complement strand
ACACGGCGGCGGCCGGTGACCTCGCAGCGGCCGGGGCGGTTGCCGGCGGGCGCGAGGCCGGCGTGGCGGGCGAGGCGAAGCCCGCGCGGGCGGACCGCAGCGCCTGCTCCATCGCCATGGCCTGCTCCGCCTCCCGTTCCGCTGCGCAGCCCAACATCAATAGCGGCAGCAGGCAGGCGGGACGCAGGCCGGGCATCGCGGGCGGGAAGTCCTCTCCCCTGGCCGCCCGGCACGGGGCCGGGCGGGGCGGGATCAGGCGTCGGCGGGCTCGCTCGAGCGGACGGGGGCGAGCGCGGGGCGCGGCGCGGGGGCGCTCGCCTCGGTGATCATCTCCATCTTGCCGGAGAGCTGTCCGCCATCCTCGACCGACAGGCGCCGGCTGCGCGCCGTGCCGAGCACGCGGCCGGTCGAGCGGATGGTGAGCGAGCCATTGGCGATGAGCGTGCCGTCGAAGGTGCCGGCGATCTCGGCGTCCTCGACCTGCACCTCGCCCTTGAAGACGCCGGAATGGCTGATGATCAGCTCCTGCGCCTGCAGAAGCTGGCTCTCCATCGTGCCTTCGATCACCAGCCGCTCGGCTTCCGTGACGGTGCCCTGCAGGCTGATCCCCTTGCCGACGACGAGGGTGCGGCGGTCGGCCGCTTCCGGCCGGGCGGTCGGGCGCGCCGCCGTGGTGGCGGCGGGCGGCGTCGCGACGCGGGAAACGCCGGC
>NZ_JACADQ010000715.1 GCF_016106015.1 Neoroseomonas rubea | reverse complement strand
CCGTCATTCTTGTTCCCGCGCACGAAAGGCTTCACGAATTGCGGGCTGATGATGCGCACAACATGCCCGGCCCGCTCGAACTCCCTGGCCCAGTGGAAGGCACTCGCACATGCCTCGATGCCGATTGCGCAGGGCGCCAGCGCCGCGATGAACGGCAGAAGCTGGTCGCGCCGGAGCCGCTTTCGGAGCACCGCCCGGCCGGTCGGATCGACGCCGTGCAGCTGGAACAGGTTCTTCGATAGATCGATCCCGAGCACACCGAGTTCCATGGCCTTTCCTCCCTCGTGACTGGCCGACCCAAGGCTGGCGCCGCTGGGGTGGGGAGCAGTCCATGCCATTCGGTGGAAGAAGCAGTTTGCCGGGATGGGGACGGCGGAGATCCGGCGGCTGAAGCAGCTCGAGGAGGAGAATGCGAAGCTCAAGCGCTTGGTCGCTGACCTGAGCTTGGACAAAACCATGCTGCAGGATGTGCTGCGGAAAAAGTGGTGAGGCCCGCGCTGCGCCGTGACGTGGTGGCTGTGCTGCAGGACAGCTACCGGGTCAGCGAGCGTCGGGCCTGTTCGGCGACGGGGTTTCACCGGTCGGCGCAGCGCTACCGATCGCGGCGTGATCCGCAGGTCGAGCTGCGCATGCGGCTGCGCGACCTGGCTGCGGTTCGGGTCCGCTATGGCTACCGGCGTCTGCACGTGCTGCTGCGGCGCGAAGGCTGGC
>NZ_JACADQ010000714.1 GCF_016106015.1 Neoroseomonas rubea | reverse complement strand
GCATGGGGCGCGCCTGCCGGCCGCGTCCGTGGGGCGAGGAGCACCTGCTGATCGGCGCGCCGCCCGCGCGCTGTGCGACGCTCGCGCGCCGCTTCCGCCAGGATTCGATCCTCGCCGTGGCGCGCCGCGGCCCGGCGCGGATGATCGTGCTGCGATGAGCGGCGCCGCCGGCTTCCTCGCCGCCGTCTTCGCCGTGCGCGCGGCCCTCGGCGCCTTCTTCCAGGCGCCCGGCGCGGCGGGGCCGCTGCTGGTCGATCGCTTCGACCTCGACTGGACGCAGTTCGGCACGCTGGTCGGCCTGTTCTGGCTCCCCGGGCTGCTGCTCGCCCTGCCGCTCGGCCTCGCGGCGCGGCGGCTGGGCGACCGCGCGGGCGTGCTGGCGGGCCTCGCCTTGCTCATCGCCGGCGCGCTGGTGGCGGCTTCGGGCGGCGTCGTGCCGCTTTTTGCCGGGCGGCTGCTGATGGGCGTCGGCACGGTGCTGGTGATCCTGCTGCTGACCAAGATGATGCAGGACCGCTTCCACGGGCCGGACCTTTTCCCCGCCATGGCGGTCTACGTCGTCGGCTGGCCCATCGGTATCGCGGCGGCGCAGGCGCTGCTGCCGGGGTTCGCGCTGACCCTCGGTTGGCAGGCACCCTTCCTTGTCGCAGCGGTGGCGGGCGCGGCGGCCTTCGCCGCCCTCGCCGTCGCGTCGCGCCCCGTGCCGCGCGCG
>NZ_JACADQ010000713.1 GCF_016106015.1 Neoroseomonas rubea | reverse complement strand
CATCCGCCGCTGGGTCGCGCGCCAGCGCCGCGCCGGCAAGCAGCGGACATGGTCGCAGCAGCAGCGCGACGAGCGCGCCCGCGACCCCGACCAGCACGGCGCGCGGCGCGAAGCCGAGCGGCAGCGGCGGTTCCAGCGCCAGAACGGCGACGAAGGCCGCCACCCCCGCGCCGATCCCGCCCAGCACCAGCGCCTTCGGCACGAAGGGCAGGTAGAAGCGCGGATGCGCCACGACCTGCCAGAGCAGCCCGCCATCGGTGAAGGCGAGCGGTTCGCCGAGTGCGGTGCGCTTCGCCCGGTCGGCCACCGCAAGGAAGACACACGCGCCGCACACCAGCCCACCGGCAAGCACCGGCTGCGCGGTCAGCGCCAGCAGCGCGGCAAAGCCAGCCAGCACGGGCGCGGCGTCGAGCAGCATCCAGCGCGACGCAGGCGCGCCCGCACCCAGGCGCAGCAGCGCCCAGGCCGGCCAAGGGAGCAGCGCGCCGGCCAGCAGGTGCAGCGCCGCGCTCATCCCTCCGGCGCGATGCGGAAGCGCATCAGCCGCACGGCGCGGTCGGCGAGCGGCGCGGGCAGCGCATCGACGGCGCGCAGCAGCAGCGCGAGCGGCAGCGGGAAGGCAAGCCGCCCCTGCCCCGCGAGGATGGCGCGGTGG
>NZ_JACADQ010000712.1 GCF_016106015.1 Neoroseomonas rubea | reverse complement strand
ATGGCGAAGGCGAAATTCGAGCGGACGAAGCCGCACTGCAACATTGGCACGATCGGGCACGTGGACCATGGCAAGACGTCGCTGACGGCGGCGATCACCAAGGTGCTTGCGAAGGCCGGTGGTGCGACGTTCACGGCGTATGACCAGATCGACAAGGCGCCGGAGGAGCGTGCTCGTGGCATCACGATCTCGACGGCGCATGTTGAGTACGAGACGGCGAACCGGCACTACGCGCATGTGGATTGCCCCGGCCACGCCGACTACGTGAAGAACATGATCACGGGTGCGGCGCAGATGGACGGCGCGATCCTGGTGGTGTCGGCGGCCGACGGCCCGATGCCGCAGACGCGCGAGCACATCCTGCTGGCGCGCCAGGTTGGCGTGCCCGCGCTGGTGGTGTTCCTGAACAAGTGCGACATGGCGGACCCGGACCTGCTGGAGCTGGTCGAGATGGAGGTGCGCGAGCTGCTCTCCTCCTACCAGTTCCCGGGCGACGACATTCCGATCATCAAGGGCTCGGCGCTGTGTGCGCTGGAGGACCGCGAGCCGGAGCTTGGCGAGCAGGCGATCCTGAAGCTGATGGAAGCTGTGGACAGCTACATCCCGCAGCCTGAGCGCCCGGTGGACCGTCCGTTCCTGATGCCGATCGAGGACGTGTTCTCGATCTCGGGCCGTGGCACGGTGGTGACGGGTCGCGTGGAGCGCGGGATCGTGAAGGTGGG
>NZ_JACADQ010000711.1 GCF_016106015.1 Neoroseomonas rubea | reverse complement strand
GGAACGGGCCGCCCAGACCGCCTCCGGCGCCCTACGCCCCGCAGCCGCGGCCGCGGGGACGGCCGGCTTGCCGCGACCTCTCGCCGCCGCCGATGCCGCGCGCCTTGTGCGCGTCTTCCGCCTGCAGGCCGAAGGCGCGATCGCCGCCGCGGCGGCCGAGCACGCGCTGCTCGCCGACCGGCGCCTCGATGGCCATGTGCTGGCCGATCGCTGGTTGCGCCCCGGCGCGCCGGCGCCGCACCAGGCCGATCTCCGCGCCTGGCTCGCCCGCCATGGGGAGGAACCCGACGCGCCGCGCATCCACGCGCTGCTGGCACTCGCCGCCCCCGCCGCCGCGCTGCCCGCGGCACCGGAGGAGACGGCGCTGCCCGAGGATGCCGAGGCGGTGCCCGAGGAGCGCGAAGGCCCGGCGCGGGGCTTCGTGCGCAACCCCGCGCTCGACCGCACGGTGCGCGAGCGCGCCTTCGCCGGCGACACGGCCGGCGCGCTGGCCCTGATCCGCCGCACGCGCGGCATGACGCCCGCCTATGCCGACGCGCTGCGCGCGGACATCGCCCTGGCGCTGTTCCGGCGGGGGGAGGACGCGGCCGCCTTCCGCATGGCGTCCGAGGCCGCGCGCGGCGGGCGGGAGACGACGGGCCGCGCCGCTTTCGCCGCCGGCCTCTCGGCCTGGGGCCTCGGTCGAGAACGCAGAAGCACACGCCTGAATTCTAGTCACACTTGATATCC
>NZ_JACADQ010000710.1 GCF_016106015.1 Neoroseomonas rubea | reverse complement strand
GCCGCGGCGCTGGTCGCCGATGCCGGCGCCGCGCCGGGCCTCGACCTGGCGCGCGCCATGCTTGCCGAAGCGGATGGCAGGCGCGCCGAGGCGCTGGAGGGCTACGCCGGCGTGGCGCGGGGGCGTGACCGCCGCCAGCGTGCCGCGGCACTCCGTCGGACGGCGGAATTGCGTCTCGCCGCAGGCCAGATCGATGCCGCCGCCGCCGCCGGCGCGCTCGAACAGTCGCTGTTCGCCTGGCGCGACCCGGCGGAGGAGGTGGCGACGCGCCGCCGCGTCGCCGCGCTGCGGCTGCAGGCGGGGCAGGGGCCGCAGGCCTATGCGCTGCTCGATGAAACAAGCCGCCTGTTCCCCGACCGCGCGGCGGATCTCCGCCCCGAGCTTGCCGACGCCTTCGCCGCCGCGCTCGAGACCGCGCCGCCGCTTGCCGCCGCGACGCTGTTCGATGCCCATCCCGACCTGATCCCGACCGGTGCGCGCGGGGAGGCGGCGGTGCTGCTGCTCGCCGACCGGCTGGTCGCGCTCGACCTGACCGAACGTGCCTCCGCCATGCTGCGCCGCGCGATGGACGCGCCGGGCGCGCAGGGTGCCAGGCCTTCGATCGGCGCGCGCCTTGCTGCGCTGCGCGCGGCCGAGGGCGATGCGGTCGGCACGCTCGCGGCGCTCGACGGCAGCGAGGCACCGGGCATCGATCCCACGCTCACCGAGCGGCGCGCGCATCTGCGCGCCCGCG
>NZ_JACADQ010000071.1 GCF_016106015.1 Neoroseomonas rubea | reverse complement strand
CGCGGGGGGCGGGGCCGCGACGGCTGCCGGCGGCGGCGCGGCGGGGGTGGCGCGGCCGCGCGGCTCGATCTGCCGGCGCGTGATCTGCGGCGCGATCTCCTCCAGTTCGAGGAAGGCATCGGCCTGGCGGCGGAGTTCGTCGGCGATCATCGGCGGCTGCGCGCGCAGCGAGGAGACGACGGTCACGCGCACGCCCATCCGCTGCACCGATTCCACCAGCCGCCGGAAATCGCCATCGCCGGAGAACAGCACGACGTGGTCGAGCTGAGGGGCGAGTTCGAGCATGTCGACCGCGATCTCGACATCCATGTTGCCCTTCAGGCGCAGCCGGCCCGTCGGGTCGGATTGCTGCTTGGCCGGCTTCGTGACCACCTGCCAGCCATTGTAGGCGAGCCAGTCGGTCAGCGGGCGGAGCGGGGAGTAGTCCTCCGTCTCGACCACCGCGGTGTAGTAGAAGGCGCGGACGAGGTAGGTGCCGCCGCGGAAATAGTCGAGCAGCGCGGCGAAATCGATCTCGAAGCCGAGCGCGCGGGAGGTGTGGTAGAGGTTCGCCCCATCCACGAAGACGCCGATGCGCTCCGCACCCCCTGATCGCCGCATGTTGGTCCTGCCTTCCCTGGCGCCGCCGTATCGCGGGCGGGCGTCCGCTACACCGTCCGCCGGGTCCTGTCATGTCGGCTGAGGTCGCGCTGGTGGCGATCGGCGCCAACCTGCCGCGCGCCGGCGGCGCGGGGCCGCTCGAGACCTGCCGCTGGGCCGTCGGGCGGCTCGGCGCGATCCCGGGGCTGCGGGTCGCCGCCGTGTCCTCCTGGTGGGAATCGGCGCCGATCCCGCCCGACCCGCGCTCCCCCCCCTATGTGAACGGCGTGGCGCGGCTGGAGGGGGAGGCGACGCCGGAACGGCTGCTCGCCGTCCTGCACGCGATCGAGGATGAGGCCGGGCGGGCGCGGCCCTTTCCGAACGCGCCGCGGGTGCTCGACCTCGACCTGATCGACCTGTCCGGCCGGGTGCTGGCCGGGCCGGCGCCCATCCTGCCGCATCCGCGGGCGGCGGACCGCGCCTTCGTGCTGTGCCCGCTGGCGGAGGTCGCCCCCGGCTGGGTCCACCCCGTGCTGGGCAAGACGGTGGAGGCGCTGGTCGCGGCGCTCCCACCCCAGGAGATCCGCCGCCTGCCGGCCGATGAGAGCAGTATCGGATCAGCCGGCAGCGGCTGATCCGATGTCTCGCCCTTGGAACGAGCGATGCTGCAGCACTGTCCGATCACACGGATCGAGGGTGATCGGATAGTGGCTTGAGCGTGGTTGCGCCTTGCTTCCAGGGCGGGGCGTGGCTATGTGGAAGGTTCACCGGCATGCCCGGGCGCCGGGGGACCCCTCCGCGCGCCCCACATCTGTTTGGAGCCTCCATGGCGCGCGTTACGGTCGAAGACTGCATCGAGAAGATCCCGAACCGCTTCGAGCTCGTGCTGCTCGCCGCCCAGCGCGCGCGCAACATCAGCCGCGGGGAGCAGATCGAGGTCGAGCGCGACAACGACAAGAACCCCGTCGTCGCCCTGCGCGAGATCGCCGAGGAGAAGGTCGAGCTCGCCGGCCTCGAGGGCGACCTGATCAAGTCGCTGAGCCGCGCGCCGGAGCCCGAGCCGGCCGAGGAGGAGGTGATGGACATCATCGCCACCGACGAGAACATCTTCGGCATCATGGAAGTGCAGGACGAGACGCTGCCGGAGGCCTCCGCCGAGGATCTGTCGCCCGACGACATCGAGGCGGCGATCGCCGCGGAACTGGCCGGCAAGCGCTAGGGCGGCTTCCACATGCGTGGAACCCGCCCCTGCTTCGTCCCACGAGCATCCTCACGCGCGCGGCCGATGACGGCCGCACGCGGTCTGCTCTAGGGCGACGCGCATGGGCCAGGGCGCCGCAGGCCGCCCCCGCAACGGCCCCATGCCGGCCCCCGAGGGGCTGCGCGGCACCGGGACACTGAGCCCCGGTGCCGAACTCGCGGCCAAGGTCCTCGCCTATGATCCCCGTGCCGATGGCAGCCTGATCGAGCGCGCCTATGCGCTCGCCGAGGAAGCCCACGCCCCGCAGCGGCGGGAGGACGGGCAGCCCTACATCGTCCATCCGCTCGCTGTCGCCGACATCCTCGCCGGCTACCGGCTCGATGCCGCGACCGTCGCGACCGCGCTGCTGCACGACACGGTCGAGGACACCGGCGTCACGCTGGCCGAACTCGAGAAGCGCTTCGGCAAGGAGGTGGCGCGCCTGGTCGACGGCGTGACCAAGCTGACGCGGCTCGAACTGCAATCGGAGCGCACGAAGCAGGCGGAGAACTTCCGCAAGCTGGTCCTGGCCATGAGCGAGGACATCCGCGTCCTCATCGTCAAGCTCGCCGACCGGCTGCACAACATGCGCACCATCGGCGCGGTGGCGAAGCCCGAGAAGCGGGTGCGCACGGCGCGCGAGACGCTGGAGATCTACGCCCCGCTCGCCGAGCGCATTGGCATGGACGCGCTCAAGACCGAGATCGAGACGCTGTCCTTCCGGGAGATGAACCCGGATGCCTGGCAGACCATCGCCGCGCGCCTGACCTATCTGCGCGGCCAGGGCGCCGACCTGATCGAGGAGATCGAGCGGGATGTGCGCCGCGTGCTGCGGGACGCGGGCGTCGACGTGCTGGAGGTGCAGGGGCGGGAGAAGTCGCCCTATTCCATCTGGCTCAAGATGCAGCGCAAGAACGTGGCGTTCGAGCAGCTGTCCGACATCATGGCCTTCCGCGTCATCGTGCACGACAAGGGCGACTGCTACGCCGCGCTCGGCGCCATCCATTCCGCCTATCGCGTCGTGCCCGGCCGCTTCAAGGACTGGATCAGCACGCCCAAGACCAACGGCTACCAGTCCGTCCACACCGGCGTGACGGTGCCGGAAAAGCGCAACGCCAAGATCGAGGTGCAGATCCGCACGCGCGAGATGCACGAGGTCGCCGAGATCGGCGTCGCCGCGCACTGGATCTACAAGCAGGGCGAGGAAGGCGCGACCGGCCGCAAGAAGCGCTACCCCTGGGTGCGCGACCTGCTGGAGATCCTGGAGTCCGCCTCCGACCCGCAGGACTTCCTCGATCACACCAAGCTCGAACTGCATCGCGACCAGGTCTTCTGCTTCACGCCCAAGGGCGACCTGATCGAGTTGCCGCGCGGCGCCACGCCGGTCGACTTCGCCTACCAGGTGCACAGCCAGGTCGGCGACAACACGGTGGGTGCGAAGGTCAACGGCAAGATCGTGCCGTTGCGCCACCCGCTGGAGAACGGCGACCAGGTCGAGATCATCACCGCCCGTGGCGGGTCGCCCAACCCGGCCTGGGAACGCTTCGTCGTCACCGGCAAGGCGCGTGCGCGCATCCGCCGCTTCGTCCATGCCCGGCAGCGCGCCGAACAGCGGGAGGAAGGCCGCGCCGCGATCGCGAAAGCCTTCCGCGCCGCGGGGCTCGACTTCAGCGAGAAGATCGCCGAGCCGGCGGTGAAGGCGCTGAAGCAGCCGGATTTCGAGACGCTCAGCGTCGCGGTGGCGAGCGGCAACCTCTCCCCGCGCGAGGTGCTGCACGCCGCGGTGCCTGAAATGCGCACGCATATGCGCTCGGTGGACCAGATGCCGCTCGCCCGCCCGCGCGGGCGGCTCGGCGCCGGGCCTACGCTGATGGCGGGCAAGGCGGACCGCGCACCTTCCTCGAAGCGCGATTCGGCGATGGGCGTGACCGGGCTTGTCTCCGGCATGGCGGTGCATTTCGCCGGCTGCTGCCACCCGCTGCCCGGCGACCGCATCGTCGGCATCGTCACCACGGGCCGGGGCGTGACGATCCACAAGCATGACTGCCACGGGCTCGAGGCCTTCTCCGCCACGCCCGAGCGCTTCATCGACGTGGACTGGGAATATGATGGCGGGGCGAAGGGCGCGCATGTCGGGCGGATCGAACTGACGGCCGAGAACAATGCTGGCGCGCTGGCCGGGCTGACGACCGCGATCGCGCGGCAGGAAGGGGCGGTGAACAGCCTTCGCATCCTCAACCGCGCCGGGGAGTGGTGCGAGGTGCTGCTGGATGTAGAGGTGCGCGACACCTCGCACCTCGCCGCGATCCTCGCCGCGCTGCGCGCCTGCCCGGGCGTCACGCAGGTGGACAGGGCGAAGGGATGAACGCCCGTCCCGCCCGCCGCCAGGCGCGAGCACCCGCAGGCGTGAATCGTATGGCCCCCACGTGCGATCGCCGGAGGGCGCAGCGCCGCCAGGCGCGAGCATCCGCAGGCGTGAATCGCATGGCCAAGCATACACCATGATCATCGGCATCGGCTCCGACGTCCTCGACATCCGCCGGCTCGAGCGGACGATCGAAAAGCATGGCGACCGCTTCCTCGAACGCATCTTCACGCCCCTGGAGCGCGCCAAGGCCGAGCGGCGAACGGAGCGGATCCGCGCCGCCACCTACGCCAAGCGCTTCGCGGCGAAGGAAGCGGCGTCGAAGGCGCTCGGCACGGGCTTTCGCGCCGGTGTCTTCTGGCGCGACCTGGGCGTGGTGAACCTGCCCTCCGGCCAGCCGACGCTGCGCCTGACGGGGGGCGCGGCGGAACGCCTCGCCGCCATCACGCCCCCCGGCCACAGGGCGGAGATCGCCCTGACCATGACCGACGAATTCCCCTATGCCCAGGCGATGGTGGTCATCACCGCCGTCCCGCTTCCTTGACAGCGCGCCCCCGCGCTGTTTTCCCTCGCCCGCCCGCGCCGACCGGTCGCGGCTGAACCCCCTGACCAGGCCGTCGAAACACCCCATCCATGGCGAAGAAGAAGACCGGCGGCTGGCTGGAAAGCATCAAGACGATCGTCTACGCGGCGCTGATCGCGATCGGCATCCGCACGATCGCCTTCGAGCCCTTCAACATCCCCTCCGGGTCGATGATCCCGACCCTGCTGGTGGGGGACTACCTGTTCGTCTCGAAGTATTCCTACGGCTATTCGCGCCATTCGATGCCGTTCAGCCCGCACCTGTTCGACGGGCGCATCTTCGGCCGCCTGCCCGACCGCGGCGACGTGGCCGTCTTCAAGCTGCCGCGGGACGGGTCCACCGACTACATCAAGCGCATCGTCGGCCTGCCCGGGGACCGCATCCAGGTGCGCGGCGGCATCCTGCACATCAACGGGGAGGCGGTCCGCCGCACGGCGCTCGGCCCCTTCACGGTGGAAGGGGACGGGCCGCGCATCACGGTCCGGCGCTTCCTCGAAACCCTGCCGGCCGCGGCGGGCGGGGCGGCGGTGTCGCACCAGATCCTGGAAGCGACCGACGACGGGCCCTTCGACAACACCGCCGAGTTCCGCGTCCCCGAGGGCCATGTCTTCGCCATGGGCGACAACCGGGACAACAGCCTCGACAGCCGCGCGATGAACGCGGTGGGCTTCATCCCCATCGAGAACCTGGTCGGCAGGGCGGAGTTCATCTTCTTCTCGGTGGACGGTTCCGCCGCCTGGTGGGAGGTCTGGGGCTGGCCCTTCGCCATCCGCTGGAGCCGGCTGTTCTCCGCCGTGCGATGAGCGGCATCGAGGACCGCCTCGGCCACGCCTTCGCCGACCCGGCGCTGCTGGGCCAGGCGCTGACCCATCGGAGCGCGGCCGATGCCCGCGGCGGACAGCTCGATTCGAACGAGCGGCTGGAATTCCTCGGCGACCGCGTGCTCGGCCTGCTGATGGCCGAATGGCTGACCGAACGCTACCCGGAGGAACGCGAGGGCAACCTCACGCGCCGCCTCTCCTCCCTCGTGGCGTGGGAGACGCTCGCACGGGTGGGCGAGGCGATGGGCCTGGCCGAGGCGCTGCGCATCCCGCCCGGTGAGGAACGCGCCGGGCTGCGTGCGCGCCAGACCGTGCTGGCCGATGCCGTGGAAGCCCTTCTCGGCGCGGTGTATCGCGATGGCGGGCTGGACGCGGCGCGCGCCGTGGTGCGCCGGCACTGGGCCGCGCTGCTGGATGCCGCGCCAAAGCCGCCGGTCTCGGCCAAGAACCGGCTGCAGGAACACACGCTCGGGCGGGGCCTTGGCCTGCCCGAATATCGGCTCGTCTCCGCCGCCGGCCCCTCCCACGCGCCTTTCTTCGTGGTGGAGGTCACGGCCGAAGGCCGCAGCGCCGAAGGCAACGGCGAGACGAAGCGCGCGGCGGAACTGGCCGCCGCGGAAGCCTGGCTTGCGGGGATCTCGCCATGACGACGCGCTGCGGGCTTGTCGCCATCGTCGGCGCGCCGAATGCCGGCAAGTCCACCCTGGTCAACCGCATGGCCGGCACGAAGGTGACGATCGTCTCGCCCAAGCCGCAGACGACGCGCTTCCGCATCCGCGCCGTGATTATGCGCGACGCGGCGCAGATCATCCTGGTCGATACGCCGGGCATCTTCGCTCCGCGCCGGCGGCTGGATCGCGCCATGGTCGCGGCCGCCTGGGGCGGCGCGCAGGATGCCGACCTCGCGCTGCTGGTGGTCGATGCGCGAGCCGGGCTGACCGATGCGGTGCGCAAGATCGTCGAGGGGCTCGCGAAGTCGCGCCGGCCGGTCTGGCTCGCGCTGAACAAGACCGACCTGATCCCGGCGCCGCGGCTGCTGCCGCTGACGGCCGAACTCAACGCGCTGCTGCCCTTTGCCGAGACCTTCATGATCTCGGCCGAGAAGGGGGATGGGATCGACCGGCTGGAAGCGGCATTGGCCGCCGCCATGCCGCCCGGTCCCTACCTGTTCCCCGAGGACGACCTGACCGACCTGCCGAACCGGATGCTGGCGGCGGAGATCGTGCGCGAACAGATCCTGCGCCAGACGCACCAGGAAGTGCCGCACCACGCCTCGGTCGAGACCGAGCAGTGGACGGAGAACGAGGACGGATCCGTTCGCGTGGACTGCACCATCTATGTCTCCCGCGCCACGCAGAAGGCGATCCTGATCGGGGAGAAGGGCAGCCGCATCCGCGCCATCGGGCAATCGGCGCGGATCGAGCTGACGAAGCTGCTCGACCGCACCGTGCACCTGTTCCTCAACGTGAAGGAACGGGAAGGCTGGGACGAGGAACGGGCGCGGATCCGCGCGATCGGCCTGGACGACGCCGGCTAAGCCGCTGCGGCCCTAAGCCGCGCGCCGCTGCCCGAGCCCCGCGATCACCGCGTTCACCGCCGCGCGCGTCGCCGCGTCCTGGCGCAGCGTGCAGGCGATGCCCGCGGCCGAGCCGCGCACGATCCGCGCGGGGAGCGGCGCCCCGCCGGCGAAGCGGACCTCCACCCGCATCCCGGCTGCGGCGTCGATCCCCGGCGTCATGGCCGCGCCGCCGAAGGAGATGTCGGCCAGCCGCGCGGTGTGCACGCGCCCATCCGGCAGGCGCAGCTCGACCGGCATTCCCTGGCCCGGGACGCGCTCATAGGCGCGGCGATCCTCGGCTTCCCGCATCGCGGCGAGGAATCCGTCGAGTTCCGCGCGCAGGCTTTCCGCCTCCTGCCCGTTGCGCTCGGCGGCGGACAGCACGTCGCTGCCCAGCCCATGCGCCTGGTCGGCGAGCGCGCCGAATTCCGTCATCGCGCCGCTCGCCGCCGATGTCGCGGCGGTGACGACCTGCGTCGATTCCGCGATCTCGCGCGTCGCCTTGCCCTGTTCCTCGACCGCGCCGGCGACCGAGGCGGCGATCGCCTCGACCCGCGCGACCGTCTGGCCAATGGCGGCGATGCCCTCGCAGGCGCGGCGCGTCGCCTCCTGCACGGCCGAGATGCGCGTGCCGATCTCGGCGGTGGCCGTGGCGGTCTGCGCGGCGAGCGCCTTCACTTCGCTCGCGACGACGGCGAAGCCCTTGCCGGCTTCCCCCGCGCGCGCCGCCTCGATCGTCGCGTTCAGCGCGAGCAGGTTGGTCCGCCCGGCGATGTCCTCGATCAGCCGCACGACGCCGCCGATCGCCTCGGCTTCGCCCGCCAGGCCCGCGACGAGCCGGTCGCTGGCCTGGGATTGCGCGACGGCCTGCGTCACGGCTTCGGTCGCGGCACCCACCTGGCGGGCGATCTCCCCGGTGCTGGCGGCGAGTTCCTCGGTCGCGGCAGCGACGGAGGAGAGGTTGCGCGCCGCCCCCTCGGCTTCCGCGCCGGTTTCTTGCGCGCGCGCGCGGATGCGCGCGGCGGCGCCGGCCATGGCTTCGGCGACTTCCCGCATGCGGCCGGCGCTTTCGACGACGTTGCCCATGGCGCCGGATGCCGACGCGCCGAATTCCTGCACATGCGCTTCCATCGCGGCGTGGCGCTGCGCAGAGGCGGCGCGGGCGGCCTCGGCCGAGGCTTCCAGTTCACGCTTGTCGAGCGCGTCGCGGCGGAAGGTCTCGAGTGCGGCGGCGAGGCGCCCGACCTCGTCAGCCCGCCCCGCGCCGGCGATCGGATGGTCGAGTTCGCCGCTTGCCAGGGCCGTGGTGCTGCGCGTGACCGCGCCGAGCGGGCCCGCGATGCCGCGCGCGAGCAGCGTCGCGAACAGCCCGACGAGCAGCCCCGCCAGGCCCGCCTCGCCGAGCGCCCAGACCCAGATATCCCGCTGCGCCGCGCGCAGGTCGTCGACGTAGATGCCGGTGCCGACCACCCAGCCCCAGGGCGCGAAGCCGCGCACGAAGGAGAGTTTCTCGACCGGCTGCGCCGCACCCGGGCGCGGCCACATGTAGCCGACGACGCCGCCCTCGGGCCGGCCGCGCACCATGTCCACGAAGCCCTGGAAGAGGCGGAAGCCGTTCGGGTCGGCGAAGGCCGAGAGGTCCTGGCCGTTCAGGTCGGGCCGGAAGGGGTGCATCACCATCCGCGGGCCCATGTCGTTCACCCACACGTATTCCTGGCCGCGGTAGCGGATGGCGGACATGGCCTCCGTGGCGCGACGCTTCGCCTCCTCCTCGCTCGCCTGACCGGCGGCGACACGCGCCTGCTCGGCGGCGGCGATGGCGATGGCGCCGTCGACCACGGTGGAGAGCATGGCGGTGCGCTCGCGCTCCAACTCGCCGCTCCGCGTCATCGCGTTCAGCGCGCCGACGAGGATGAGGCCGGCGAAGGCGATCGCGGTAATCAGGTGGATGCGGAGCGAAATGGGCAGGCGGGCGAGCATGAAGGGCCTCGTCGTGGCGGCGGAGGCGCTACACTGGGCACCCCGGACTCAAGCAGACGTGAACGTCCGGGCGCGTGTCCGCGAATTCATCCGTTGAGGAATGCGAATGGAATGGCAGGCCCCCGCCATCGTGCTGGATGTCCGCCCGCATGGCGAAGGGGCGGCCGTCGTCGCTCTGCTGACGGAGGAGCACGGCCGCCATGCGGGACTCGCCAAGGGTGGTGCGTCGCGCGCCCAGGCGGGGCTCTGGCTGCCGGGCAACCTGGTCGAGGCGCGCTGGATCGCCCGCCTGCCGGACCAGCTGGGCGCGCTGAGCGGGGAGATGGTGCACCCGGCCGCGGCGCTGGCGATGGAAGATCCGCTGGCGCTGGCGCTGCTGTCTTCCGCCTGCGCCATCGCCGCCGATGCGCTGCCGGAGCGAGAGCCGCATCCGCGCGCCTTCCAGGCGCTGGTCTCCCTGATCGGGCATCTCGCCGGCGGGGCGGAGGGCGTGATGGCCGACTATGTGCGCTGGGAGGCGCTGGTCCTCAGCGAACTCGGCTATGGGCTGAACCTCGCCGCCTGCGCCGTCACCGGCGTGACGGAGGGGCTGACGCATGTCTCCCCGCGCACGGGGCGGGCGGTCAGCGCCGGCGCGGCGGCGCCCTATGCCGGGCGGCTGCTGGCGCTGCCGGCCTTCCTGCGCGATGGGAGCGGCGACGGCGATGCGACCGGCTGGGATGCCGGGCTGCGCCTGACGGGACATTTCCTGGCGCGCGACGCCTTCGGGGCGCGCCATCGGCCGGTGCCGGAGGCGCGGCTGCGCCTCGCGGACCGGGTGGCCGCACTCAGTGCAGCGTGCCGCGATACAGGATAAGGCCGATCCGGCCGGTGATGGCCGTTTCGTAGGCGTCCTGGAAGGCGGGTTCCATCGCCTCCAGCGCGCCGGGGTCGAGCGGCCCGGCCTCCTGCACCGCGATCGGCCGCCAGCCGAGCCGTTCGAGGCCGCGCGTGACCACGGCTTCCGCCTGCGCGCCGGCCGGCGCGCGGGCGAAGCCGAGCAGGACCTGGCGCATGGCCTCCGGCCCGCCGCTTTCGGCCACCGCGTCCGCCTTGACGATCCACACCTGCATCGACCTGCCCCTGGCTCTTCGACGGTACGAAGGCTAGACCCCAGCCCCTAACGAAGCCCGAATCAAACCATGCCCATCGACAAGACGGAATCCCCCCCCGCCGGGGGCGAACGCGAGACCCGTCTCGCGGACGCACTCTCTGAACGCTACCTGGCCTACGCCTTATCCACGATCACCGCACGGTCCCTGCCGGACGTGCGGGATGGGCTGAAGCCCGTCCATCGCCGGCTGCTCTGGGCCATGCACCAGCTCCGGCTCGATCCGGAGGCGGGGTTCAAGAAATGCGCCCGCATCGTCGGCGACGTAATGGGCAAGTACCACCCGCATGGCGACAGCAGCATCTATGAAGCGCTGGTGCGCCAGGCGCAGGAATTCGCCGCGCGCTACCCGCTGGTCGAGGGGCAGGGCAATTTCGGCAATATCGACGGCGATAACGCCGCGGCCATGCGCTACACCGAGGCGCGCCTCACGCAGGTCGCGCAGGCGATGCTGGATGGCATCGAGGAGAACGCGGTCGATTTCCGCGCCACCTACGATGGCGAGGAACGCGAGCCCGTGGTGCTCCCCGCGGCCTTCCCGAACCTGCTTGCCAACGGCGCAGCCGGCATCGCGGTCGGCATGGCGACCTCCATCCCCCCGCACAATGCGGGCGAGCTCTGCGACGCCGCGCTCGCGCTGATCCAGGACCCGAAAGCGGACCTGCTGGCCCATATCCGCGGCCCGGACTTCCCGACCGGCGGCGTGCTGGTGGAACCGCCCGAGGCGATCCGCGAGGCCTACGAGACCGGCCGCGGCGGCTTCCGTGTTCGGGCGCGCTGGGAACGGGAAGCGCTGAAGAACGGCACCTGGCAGATCGTGGTGACCGAGATCCCCTACCAGGTGCAGAAGGCGAAGCTCATCGAGCAGATCGCCCAGCTGCTGGAGGAGAAGAAGCTCCCGCTGCTCGGCGACGTGCGGGACGAGAGCACCGACGTCGTCCGCCTGGTGCTGGAACCGAAGTCCCGCACGGTCGAGCCCGCGGTGCTGATGGAGACGCTGTTCCGCGCCACCGCGCTGGAATTCCGCTTCCCGCTCAACATGAACGTGCTGGATGCCGAGCGCACGCCGCGCGTGATGTCGCTGCGGGAGGTGCTGCGGGCCTGGCTCGACCACCGCCACATCGTGCTGGTGCGGCGGACGGAGCACCGGCTGGCGGCGATCGCCCGGCGGCTCGAGATCCTCGACGGCTACCTCATCGCCTATCTCAACCTGGATGAGGTGATCCGCATCATCCGCACCGAGGACGAGCCGAAGCCCGAACTGATGAAGGCCTTCGGGCTGACCGACCTGCAGGCGGAATCGATCCTCAACATGCGGCTGCGCAGCTTGCGCAAGCTCGAGGAAATGGAGATCCGCAAGGAGCACAAGAAGCTCAGCGCGGAGCAGAAGCGGCTGCAGGGGCTGATGGGCTCGGAGAAGAAGCGCTGGGACGCGATCGCGGAGGAAATCGCCGCGACGCGCGCGAAGTTCGGCGACGGTGCGCTCGGCCGGCGGCGCACCGAGACCGGCCGCCTGCTGCCCGCCGTGCTGGTGGACGAGACCGCCTTCGTCGAGCGCGAGCCGATCACCGTCATCCTGTCGGAGAAGGGCTGGATCCGCGCGCAGAAGGGGCACATCCCGCTCGATGGCGAGATCCGCTTCAAGGAAGGCGACAGCCTGCTGGTCGCGCTCCATGCCGAGACGACCGACCGCATCGTGGTCTTCGCCACGAACGGCAAGGCGTACACGCTCAAGGCCGACGCCCTCCCGCGCGGGCGCGGCGACGGCCAGCCGGTGCGGCTGATCGTGGAGCTGACGAATGAGGACGCTGTCGTGGCCATGTTCGTCCATCGCGACGGGCAGCGCTTCCTGGTCGCGGCCTCCGACGGCAAGGGCTTCATCGTGAAGGGGGAAGACCTGCTGGCGGAAAAGCGCACCGGCAAGCAGGTGCTCAACGTCGATCCGCCGACCGAGGCCGCGCTTTGCGTGCCGGCCGATGGCGACAGCGTCGCGGTGATCGGGGAGAACCGGAAGCTGCTGGTCTTCCCGATCGAGCAGGTGCCGGAGATGACGCGCGGCCGCGGCGTGCAGCTGCAGGCCTATCGCGATGGCGGGCTGTCCGACGCGAAGGTGTTCACGCGCGCCGAGGGCCTTTCCTGGACGCTCGGCGGGCGGACGCGGACGGAGACGGATCTCCGCCCCTGGCTCGGCAACCGCGCCGGCGCCGGCAAGGCGCCGCCGAACGGGTTCCCGCGGGGGAACCGCTTCGAGTGAGGCGCCTCGGGGAGGGGCTGCCCCTCTCCGACCCCTGGCGAACGGTCGATGCGGACAGGCCCCTTCGGGTCGTGCCCTGGCGGCCGGGCGCGCGCATTCCGCACCGCGATCGCCCGGTGTGCTGAAGCACTTCGTCGTCCTGCGACATCGGCCATGTTGAAACCGTACCGTTGTCCAGGCGATGAAGGAGAGCCCGATGGGGTGGTGGGAAGCGCGTTCGTCCCGGTGGGAATGCTGCGTCGTCGCGCAGATGGGCGGGGCCGCCGTGCTCGGTGGCGGGGTGTTCTTCCTGCAATGGCGCTCGCCCGACGTGCCGGTAAAGCCGGTCTTCATCGCCATCGCGGGCGGCGCCGGGGTCGGGGGCAGCGTCGGCAGCGCGGTCGGCATCCCCTATGCCGATGTCGTCCGGCAGCTCATCAACCCGAACTTCCATCCGCCGACCGACAGCTATGGCTGGTCCAACATGGACGGCACCTGTTCGTGCCGTGACCTGCAGCGATCCTCCTTCAGCATCGTCTCGGCCGGCGCCTCGGCCATCGTGGTGGGCGCGCAGGTCGCGTCGCTCGAATTCAACGATGTCGGGCTGTTCTCGACGCGCTTCCTGTGCCGGACGCGCATCACCATCCCGCCCAACCTGCCGAGCTTCGGCCGCGCCCTGTACGAGGCGCCGCAAATCCAGGGCGGGCTCGGCGCCGGTGCCTTCGCCTTCACCGGCATCGCGGTCTATATCGGCGCCAGTTGACGTCGCGGGCGATCAGCCCGCGCGCACCAGCACGTGCCGCTTGCGCCCGGCTGAAAGCTTCGCCGCGCCGTCGCGCAGGTCGGCTGGCGTCACGCTCAGCGCCACGTCGGTCACCACCGCGTCGTTCAGCCGCAGCCCGTTCTGCGCGATCAGCCGCCGCGCCTCGCCCTTGCTCGCGGCGAGGCCAGCCTGTACCGCCAGGTCCACGAAGGGCGCGGGCAGGGCGGCGGTGATGCTGGGCAGCGTCTCGGCGGCCGCCCCTTCCTCGAAGGCGCGGCGCGCGGTCTCAGCCGCGGCCTCGGCCGCCGCGCGGCCATGCAGCAGCGCGGTTGCCTCGGTAGCCAGCACCTTCTTCGCCTCGTTCACCTCGGCGCCGGCGAGCGCGCCCAGGCGCCGCACCTCCTCCATCGGCAGTTCGGTGAACAGGGCCAGGAAGCGGCCGACATCCGCATCCTCGGTGTTCCGCCAGAACTGCCAGTAGTCGTAGGGGCTGAGGCGGTCGGGGTTCAGCCACACCGCACCCGCCGCGGTCTTGCCCATCTTGGCGCCGGAGGCGGTGGTCAGCAGCGGCGTCGTCAGCACATGCGCATGCCCGCCCGCCATGCGGCGGATGAGTTCCGCCCCCATGACGATGTTCCCCCACTGGTCCGACCCGCCCATCTGCAACACCGCGCCGTGGCGGCGGTGCAGCTCCAGGAAGTCGTAGGATTGCAGCAGCATGTAGTTGAACTCGAGGAAGCTCAGCGAATGCTCGCGTTCCAGCCGCAGCTTCACGCTGTCCATGGTCAGCATGCGGTTGACGGAGAAATGCCGGCCCACGTCGCGCAGGAAGGGGATGTAGCGGAGCTCGTCGAGCCATTCGGCGTTGTCGAGCATCATCGCGCCGGCGTTGAAATCCAGCAGCGCCTCGAAGGTGCGGCGGATGCCGACCTTGTTGGCCTCGATGATCTCCTCGGTCAGCAATTGCCGCGCCTCGTCCTTGCCGGACGGGTCGCCGACCTTGGTCGTGCCGCCGCCGATCAGCGCGATCGGCCGCCCGCCGGTCTTCTGCAGCAGGCGCAGCAGCATGGTCGGCAGCAGGTGCCCCACATGCAGGCTGTCCGCCGTGCAGTCGTAGCCGATATAGGCGACGAGCCCGCCCTTGTTCAGCGCGGCGTCCAGCTCCGCCTCGTCCGAGGTCTGGTGGACATAGCCGCGTTCCTTGGCAATGCGCAGGAAGTCGCTGTTCGGGCCGCTCATGGTCTCGTGCTCGCTCGCCGGGGGGCTATCGCGGGAAGGGCAGGGGGGCTAGCACGTCACTGCGATGCTGAGAACCATCGGGCTCATGAGCGGCACCTCGCTCGACGGGGTGGACGCGGCCTATCTGGAGACGGACGGGGAGACGATCGGGCGGCTCGGCCCGCGCCTGACCCTGCCCTACGACCCGGCGCTGCGCCGGATGCTGCGCGGATTGCTCGACCGCGCGGAGACGCTCTCCGGCGACGATCCCGAGCTGCTCGACGCCATCCGCCGCCTGACCGACCGCCATGCCGAGGCGCTCGAGGCGCTCGGCCTGGAAGCGGACCTGGTGGGCTTCCACGGCCAGACCATCCTGCACCGCCCGCCCGTCGCGGGGCGCAACATAACGCCTTTCACCTGGCAGGTGGGCGACGCCGCCGCGCTGGCGCGGCGGACGGGCATGACCGTCGCCTATGATTTCCGCTCGGCCGATGTCGCCGCCGGCGGTCAGGGCGCGCCGCTCGTACCCGTGTTCCACCGCGCGCTGTCGCAGCCGCTGCCCAAGCCGCTTGCCATCCTCAACCTCGGTGGCGTGGCGAACGTGACCTGGCTGGGGGAGGGCGGGGAGATGCTCGCCTTCGACACGGGCCCCGCCAACGGGCCGCTCGACGACTGGGCGCGCAAGCATACAGGCAAGGACTAC
Organism: Neoroseomonas rubea; assembly: GCF_016106015.1. Taxonomy (GTDB): domain Bacteria; phylum Pseudomonadota; class Alphaproteobacteria; order Acetobacterales; family Acetobacteraceae; genus Neoroseomonas; species Neoroseomonas rubea. The sequence goes on along the minus strand of NZ_JACADQ010000071.1, from coordinate 313 downwards.
GACGCGGCGGGCAAGCTGGCGCTGGCCGGCCAGGCGGATGGGGCGGTGCTGGGGCGGCTGATGGCGCACCCCTATTTGTCCGCGCCGCCGCCGAAATCGCTCGACCGGCTCGATTTCGACCGCGCGCTGAAGGAAGCCGGCGCGGCGGAGCTCTCGGCGGCCGATGGCGCGGCGACGCTCTGCGCCTTCTGCGCCGTCTGCGTCGCGGCCGCGGCGCGGCTGTTCCCCGACCCGCCGCTGCAATGGCTCGTCGCCGGCGGCGGCCGGCGCAACCCGGCGCTGATGCGAGATCGGGAGGGCACACGACTGAGCT
>NZ_JACADQ010000709.1 GCF_016106015.1 Neoroseomonas rubea | reverse complement strand
GCCCGCGCCCCGCCTCCCTGATTCAAGTGTGGCCGGAGTCCAGACGTGTGCTCTCCCGACCCCGCGCAGCCGCAACTCGACGCTCGGGACGCCGACGATCGGCCGCAGGTTCGGCTCCCGCGCGCCCAGCAGCAGCACGGCGCCGCGGCCGGAGGCGCAAAGCCCCGCCATCTGCGGCCCGGGCAGCGGGATGACGCCGGGCGCCGGCCCGGGCATGAAGCCCTGGCCCGTCATCGCCGTCATCACGCGCTGGTGGTAGATCGCGCCGCGCTCGGGCGTGGCGGAATGGTATTGCGCCGTCGCCGTCGCCCAATCCCCGGTGCGGGCATGCAGCGCGCGGAGGAACCGGACCGCGTAGGCGACATTGGTCGCGGGGTCGAAGCCGGCATCGACGCTGGGGAAGGCGTCCGGATGGTGCAGCAGGTTGATCTGCATGCAGCCGATGTCGATCGACCTGACGCCGCGGGCCTGGAGCGCCTGCACCTCGGCGACGGCTTCCGCGCGGTTCGCCGCGTAGCGGCCTTCCCCGGCGGCATTGTAGGACCAGGGCCAGGGCTGGACGCCGCCGCCGGGGGCACGGCGGCCCGTTTCCACCCGCGCGATGGCGCCGAGCAGCCCCGGCGGCAGGCCGGAATTCGCCTCGGCCGCAGCGATCGCCTGGGCGCAGGCGCTCCAGGGGTCGAGGCTGGCCACGATGACGGGCGCGGCGGCGGCGGCGGGCGCGCGGGCGGCGAC
>NZ_JACADQ010000708.1 GCF_016106015.1 Neoroseomonas rubea | reverse complement strand
GACGGTGCTGCTGTCGGGCTTCCTGCCGCCGGACGCCGCGCCGTGACGCTCGCGGAAGCCAATGTCATCTCCGCGCTCGGCACGCCGAACGGCATGGCCGGCGCGGCCACCCTCGCGGCGCTGGTGCGGGAGACGGTCGCCGCCGGCGTCGAGCGGCGCGTGCTGCTGTTCCGCCCCTCCGGCCTCGCGCCCGCGCGCCGGCGCTCGCCGCAGATGGCGATGCTCCGCGAAGCCTGGGGCGGGCTGCGCCGCACCTCCCGCACCCGCCTGTTCGAATTGCCGCGCGGGACGATGGTCGCGCTGGAAGCGCCGCCCGGCCACCATCTGGCCGAGACGCATGGCATGCTGGCCGACATGCTGGAACCGGCGGAAGCGGGCGCCGCGCTCGCCCTGCTGCGCCTGCCGGACCAGGCGGCTGCGGTGCTGGCCGCGATCGAGGAAGCTCTTGGCCTTGCGGCGGCGGTGCGGGCGGCCGCGCCGCCTGCCGGGCGGGCGCCCGATGGGGACGACGTCGCCGCGACGGAGCGCGCCATCGCCTCGGCCGACATCAGTTCCTTCCTCCGGCGCCGCCGGGTGTGCCGGCTGACCTCCGGCGGCGGTGCGCCGGAACCGCTGTGGGAGGACCGGCGCCTCGCGCTGCGCGACGCGCGGGATGCGCTGCTGCCGGGGCGCGACCTTGCGCTGGCGCCGATGCTCGGGCGGCGGCTGCGGCGCGCGCTGGAACGCCGCCTGATAGGTCGGAAG
>NZ_JACADQ010000707.1 GCF_016106015.1 Neoroseomonas rubea | reverse complement strand
TGCTGCTGGCGGGGGGCGGCATCGTCGCGCTGACGGTGGCCCTCGATGCCGGGGCGCTGACGCCGCGGCTGGTGGCCGCGATCGAGGGGGCCACCGGCCGCGCGGCCACGCTCGGCGCCGTCTCGCTGCGCCCGGGGCTCGTGCCGCGCGTCTCGGCCGCCGACGTGACGCTGGCCAACATCGAGGGCGGCTCGCGGCCGGAGATGGCGCGCATCCGCCGGCTCGAAGCCAGCATCGCCCTGCTGCCGCTGCTGCGAGGTGAGATCGAATTCGGCGGCATCACGATCGAGGGCGCGGACATCCTGCTGGAACGCACCGCCCAGGGCACGCCGAACTGGGTGCTGGCGCGCCCCGCCGCGCCGGTGCAGGCCGCGCCCGCGCCGACGCCCGCCGAAGAGCGCCCCGCGCGCCGCCTCGCCATCGCCGAGATCCTCCTCACCGACAGCCGCGTCACCCTGCCCGATGCGCGCCTGGGCACGCTCACTCTCGCCGAGGCGCGCATCACGGGCATCGGCGACGACGCCCCGGCGCGCATCACCGCACGCGCCACGCTGCACGGCACCGCGCTGGTGCTGGACGCCGAGGCCCCCCTGCCCCCGCCCGCCGGCGCGCCCTGGCCGATCAAGGCGAGCCTCGCCGCCGGCGTGAACCGCTTGGCCGCGGAAGGCCGGATGCTCGGCGAGATCGCGCTGACCGCCGCGCTGCCCGAACCCGCCGCGCTGCTGCCGCTGCTGCGCGCGCTCGC
>NZ_JACADQ010000706.1 GCF_016106015.1 Neoroseomonas rubea | reverse complement strand
CGCCGCGCCGGCGAGGCCCAGCGCCGCGCCGCGGTCGCGCGCGATGCGCTCGAGCTCCTCGAGCCGCCGGTCGATCACGTCCCGCGTCCCTGCCGGCTCGTCGAGCACGAGATCGACGCTGCGACCCCAGGCGCGGGCGGGCGCCGGCGCGCCAGGGCGGGGATCGAGGTAGAGCAGCCCGCGCCCGCGGAGCACGTCCTGCACCTGGCCGAGCGCTTCGGGCAGCGCCGCGAAGCGCTCGCCTCGCATGGCGCCGACCGCGCCGATCGCACCGACATAGCCCTGCGCGCGGGTCATCACCCAATCGAGTGAATCCATGTTCTCGGCCATCGGCCGGCCGGTCAGCAGGGCACGCTCGCCGGGGTCGTTCAGCGGGTAGCCGGTGGGCTCCATGGGGATGGAGATCAGGGTCTCCATGCCGCGTTCCCGCGCTCGTTCCGCCGCCTGGCCGGGCCGCGCGGCATAGGGCGACAGGGCGAGGGCCACGGCGGGCGGCAGGCGGCGGATCGCTTCCTCGGTCTGGGTCGCATTCAGGCCGATATCCGCGACGACGATGCCGATGCGCGGGCGCGTGTCGCGCCGGTCGAATTCCCGGCCATAGGCGCGGATCGGCGTGCGGCCGTCGGCGCTGACGCGCGGCAGCATGCCGTGCCGGCCACGTTCGAGCAGCGCCTGATCGGGCGGCGGGATGGGCCGCGCCGGACCGCGGGCGGGGATGGCGGCCGGGGCGGCCAGCGGCGGGGGATCCGGC
>NZ_JACADQ010000705.1 GCF_016106015.1 Neoroseomonas rubea | reverse complement strand
CGCCGCGCGCGCGGCCTCCGCATGCCGGTCCGGCCGCAGCGATGCCGGGCGGCGGGCCATCGCCACCAGCAGCGCCGCCTCCGCCGTGTCGAGCCGCGCCGCCGGGCGCCCGAACCAGGCCAGGCTTCCGGCGCGGATGCCCTCGATGTTGCCGCCCTGCGGCGCCAGCGTCAGCCAGATGCCGAGGATCTCGTCCTTGTCGAAGCGCGCTTCGAGCTGCAGCGCGCGGAAGATCTCGATCGCCTTGCTGCGCAGCGTGCGCGGGCGCGGCTCCAGCAGCCGCGCGGCCTGCATCGTCAGCGTCGATCCGCCCGAGACGACGCGCCCAGCGCGCACCCATTGCGCGGCGGCGCGGGCGAGGGAGATGGGATCGACGCCGGGATGGGCGCGGAAGCGTCGGTCCTCGGCCGCGACGAGCAGGTCCACCAGGTGCGGCGGCACGTCGGCCACGGTGGTGCGCAGCCGCCAGGTGCCGCCCGGCGCGGGCAGCACGGACAGGGTGCGGCCCTCGCGGTCGGTGACCTCGGCCCCCGTCGCGGCGAGGCGCGAAAGGTCGGGCGGGAAGATGCGGTCGAGTGCGAGTGCGGCGAGGAGGAGTGCGGCGAGGGCGAGGAGGACGGTGGAGGGCGCTGCCCTCCCCCGGACCCCCACCCGCCAAAGGCCTAAGGGCCCTTGGAACCCTTGAGATTTATCGGGGCGTGCGGGGAGGGGGCTCACGAGTGCGGCCGGCGCGAAGGGCGCGCCATGCCCCC
>NZ_JACADQ010000704.1 GCF_016106015.1 Neoroseomonas rubea | reverse complement strand
GCCGATGACGGCGCCGCTGCGCCGCCGCGGCCCGCGCCCCCTGCCGCTGCATCTGGGCCTGGCGGGCATGCGGGCGGCGGCAGCGACGCAGAGTCTCGGCGCGGTGCCGGGCCTGGCCGCGATGCCATGGCCGAACGGCTTGCCGAACTGGAACGGCGCCTGGCCGATCTCGAAGGCGGGGCAGGCGGAACGGGCAAGGATCCTCGGCGACCTCGCCGCCGCCGGCCATCCGCCTGAGGCGCTGGCCGGCGCAGTCCTGCGCCGCCTCGCCCGCGCCGACCGCGCGCTGATCGCCGGCATGGCCGCCTATCGCCGCCATCCCTGGCGGCGGGAATTGCCCGACCCCCCCGCGATCTGGGCCGAGGGCGGGACGCGGCTGCTCGACCATGGCGGGGAGGGGCCGGCGGTGATGTTCGTCCCGTCGCTGGTCAACCGCGCCCATGTGCTGGACCTGACGCCGGAGGCCTCGCTGATGCGCTGGCTCCCCGGGCAGGGGTTCCGCACCCTGCTGCTCGACTGGGGCTGGCCGGGGGAAGCGGAGCGCCACTTCACCCTGACCGACTACGTGGCCGGGCGGCTGGAACGCGCGCTGATGGCCGCGCCCGGCCCGGTTGTCCTGGCGGGCTACTGCATGGGCGGGCTGCTCGCGCTCGCCGCCGCGCTGCGCCGGCCGGACCGGGTCCGCGCGCTGGCGCTGCTGGCGACGCCGTGGGATTTCCACGCGGGACCGGACGGGCCGCGCCGCGCGCGCAC
>NZ_JACADQ010000703.1 GCF_016106015.1 Neoroseomonas rubea | reverse complement strand
CGCCTGGGACGGCTCCGGCGCCGCGGCCGCGCTGACCAAGGGCAAGGCGCGTCCGCGCGACGTGCCGGTCGACCTCGAGGCCAGCTTCGCCGCCGCGGCGGCGCGCGCACGGGACCTTGGCGGCCTGCCCGCCGGCGGCCTGCTGGTGGTGGCTGGCCTGACACCGGCTGTCATTCCCGCGGCCGGCGAGACATGGACGGCCCGGATCGCGGGCATCGGCAGCGCAAGGGCCGAGTTCGAGGGCAGCGCCGAGCGCTGACGCCCTCCATGGGGCATCGCCTGGTCGTGACAACCGCACACGGGAGGAGGCATCGGGGTGTTGGCGCGCGGCCACCCCAGCCCCGCATGCGGTGACCTCGGAGCACAGGCCGAAAACATGGGCACCGGGCAGCACGCGGCTCTGACCGCCGGGGCGTCGCGGTGCAGGCGTGGGGCGCTTCCGCGCTAGGACGGCCCGGCCACACCAGCCACCGTGATGTCGCGCCCTTGTGCCGATGGATCGACCTTGGGCGCGCGGGATTGGCGGGGCCGCCGCGTGAAAGACGGGCGCGGATGTCAGTCCGAAGAAGGTGAGTCCTCCGGCCGGCATCGCGGGATGCGACACGCGCTGCCGGTTATGCGAGCGGGCGCCGCGCTGCCGCCGTGGCGGTTATGCGCAGGCGCGTGCCGCAGCCGCACCGCACCGCGCCGGGCCGCTTCCCCGGCCGCGCCGTCGACCACGGCACGGCCGGGCTCGGTCGGCGCCTCAGCGGCGCC
>NZ_JACADQ010000702.1 GCF_016106015.1 Neoroseomonas rubea | reverse complement strand
GAGGCCGCCGCCGGTCGCGCCGCCAGCCCGGCGCCGCAGCGGATCCTCGAGGCCGTGCCCCCCGCCGGCGCCCTGCCGGCCGGCCAGTCGCTGCCGCGGGGCTCGCTGCTCGACCTTCGCGTCTGAGGCATCGCACGCCCGCTTGCGCGGGACCCACCCGCAAGCCCATCTTGCGGGCATGTCCCGTTTCGTCCGGCGCATTCCCGAAGGTGACGACCGCGAACGCCTGATGTGCCCCGATTGCGGGCATGTCGCCTACGAGAATCCGAAGGTCGTCGTCGGATCGATCGTCGCGGATGGCGACACCGTCCTGCTCTGCCGCCGCGCCATCGAGCCGCGCTCCGGCTTCTGGACCATCCCTGCCGGCTATATGGAGATGGGCGAGACCGTCGAGGAAGGCGCGCGCCGCGAAGCCTGGGAGGAAGCGCGCGCGCGCATCGCCCTCGAAGGCGTGCTCGCGGTCTATTCCATCGCCCGGCTCGGCCAGGTGCAGGTCATCTTCCGCGCCCGCTTCGAGCAGCCGGGCTTCGAGGCCGGCCCCGAGAGCCTGGAGGTGCGGCCCTTCGCCTGGGACGACATCCCCTGGGACAACCTCGCCTTCCCGTCCGTCCGCTGGGCGCTGCGCGCCTGGCGGGAGGGCTCGCCCGGCGGCGTCGCGCTGAACCCGCCCGAGGATCCGCGCGGCACCCGCCCGCTGGCCGGCACCGTGCCGTGACCGGCCGGCGCGCGCTGCTGCTCGGATCCTCCGGCGAGTTCAG
>NZ_JACADQ010000701.1 GCF_016106015.1 Neoroseomonas rubea | reverse complement strand
CGGCAGCGGCGCTGGTCGATCGCGACCCGCCGGGCGCGGCACCGGATGCGCCGCTGCTGCGCGTGGCCGATACGCTGGTGGGCCTCGCCGCGCTGGGTGCGGCGGCGCGGGCGCGCTCCACCGCGCGCTTCGTCGGCGTGACGGGCAGCGTCGGCAAGACCACGACGAAGGAGATGCTGCGCGTCGCCCTCGCCGCCTTCGGGCCGACGCATGCCGCCGCTGCCTCCCACAACAACCACTGGGGCGTGCCGCTGACGCTGGCCCGGATGCCGCGCGACGCCGCCTTCACCATCGTCGAGATGGGCATGAACAACCGGGGCGAGATCGCTCCGCTCACGCGCCTCGCACGGCCCCATGTCGCCGTCGTCACCAACATCGGCACGGCGCATATCGGCAATCTCGGCAGCGAGGAGGCGATCGCCGAGGAGAAGGGCGACATCATGCTCGGCGTCACGCCGGGCGGGGCGCTGGTGCTGCCAGCCGACGGCCGCTTCGCGGGAAGGCTGCGCGCGCGCGCCGCCGAAGCCGGCCTGCGCGTGATGACGCATGGGGAAGCGGCGGGCGCGGATGCGCGGATGCTCTCCTACCATGGCGATGCGGAAGGCGGGCGGGCGGAGATCCTGCTCGGCGGCGAGCGCATCGGCCTGACGCTGGCCGCACCCGGGCGGCATGTCGCGCTCAATGCCTGCGCGGTGCTCGCAGCCGTCGCCGCACTCGGGCTCGCGCCACGCGCGGCGGCGGGCGCGCTCGCGGCCTTCG
>NZ_JACADQ010000700.1 GCF_016106015.1 Neoroseomonas rubea | reverse complement strand
CGCGCACCTCGCCGATCGCGCGCGCCGCCTCGGCCGCCGCGTCCGCCACCCGGCCGATGCCGCCCGAGACGGTCTGAGTGCCCTGCGCGGCCTCGCCCGCCGCGCGGGCGATCTCCTGCGTCGCCGCACCCTGTTCCTCGACCGCCGCGGCGATGGCGCCGGCGATGCTGCTCGCCCGCTCCACCGCGCCGGCGATGCCCTGGATGGCGTCGATCGCGGCGCGGGTCGCGCCCTGCATGTCGGCGATCTGGCGGCTGACCTCCTCGGTCGCCTTCGCCGTCTGGGCGGCAAGCGCCTTCACCTCGCCCGCCACCACGGCGAAGCCCTTGCCGGCCTCGCCGGCGCGCGCTGCCTCGATCGTCGCGTTCAGCGCCAGCAGGTTGGTCTGCCCGGCGATGTCGCCGATGATACGCGCCACTTCCTCGATGCGCCGCGCGCCGTCGGCCAGCGCGCCCACCGTCTGGTCGGTGGCGCGGGCCTGCGCCGCCGCGTCGCTCGTCGCCTCGGTCGAGGCGACGATCTGGCGGGAAATCTCGCTCACCGTCGCCGTCAGTTCCTCCGCCGCCGCCGCGACGGTCTGGACGGAGGCGCTGGCCTTCTCCGCGCCCTCGCCCGTCGTCGTCGAAATGACGCGCGTGTGTTCCGCCGTGGCCCCGACGGTCGCGGCGGAGCCATCGAGCTGCGTCGCGGCGGCCGCGAGCGTAGCGGCGACGCCGCCAAGCGAGCGCTCCACCTCATCCGCCAGCGTCAGGGCGGCGGCGCGGCGCTCGGCCG
>NZ_JACADQ010000070.1 GCF_016106015.1 Neoroseomonas rubea | reverse complement strand
CCGTCTGCTACATGTTCGAGGGCAGCTTCGTCGGCGGCATGCGCTACGTGCTGGAAATGGCGGGACGTGCGGGTGAGCCCGTCTGCCACGAAGTCGCATGCGCCGCGGCCGGGCATCCCGAATGTCGATTCCAACTGCGATGCGATCCCGTCGCTTGAAGCGGCGACGCCGCTGACTGCGGCGGGGTGACCCGGGGCCGGGCGACGCGATCGGGATCATCGACCTCGACGGGCACAGCGCGCTCGAGGCGCCGCGGTGGCTGCCATCGTCGTCACAAGCCTCCGACCCGGCTGCCGGCGGCGTTCAGACACGGGACAACCGCGCGGCAACCTCGCCGCTCAAGGCGTGATCGCGACCTTCATCACCCCGTCCCGCTGATGGCTGAAGAGCTCATAGGCCTCCACGATCTGGTCCAGCTTGAAGCGATGCGTGACCAGGGGCTTGAGATCGAGCCGACCATTCGCGACCACCTCCATCAACCGTCGCATGCGCTCCTTGCCGCCCGGGCAGAGCGTGGTGACGATGGTATGGTCGCCAAGGCCGGCCGCGAAGGCGTCGTAGGGGATGGTCAGGTCGGTCGAATAGACACCGAGGGAGGAGAGCGTCCCGCCCGGGCGCAGCACGCGCAGCGCGCCCTCGAAGGTGGACTGCGCGCCGAGCGCCTCGATCGCCACGTCGACGCCGCGCCCGTCCGTCAGGCGCATGATCTCCTGCACCGCATTGACCTTGGAGAAGTCCACCAGGTGGTCGGCGCCGAGGCGACGCGCGACGGCGAGCCGCTCGGCCACGCGGTCCACGGCGATGATGGTCGTCGCGCCCATCAGCTTCGCCCCGGCGGTCGCGCAGAGGCCGATGGGCCCCTGGGCGAAGACCGCGACCGTGTCGCCGATCTGCACCTTGCCGCTCTCGGCGCCGGAGAAGCCGGTGGACATGATGTCCGGGCACATCAGCACCTGCTCGTCCGTCAGATTCTCCGGCACCGGGGCGAGGTTCGTCATGGCGTCGGGCACCAGCACGTACTCGGCCTGGCATCCGTCGATCGTGTTGCCGAAGCGCCAGCCGCCCATCGGGCGCCATCCGTGCTTCGTGCCTGCGCCGTCCTGGCTGCACCGCCCGCAGAGGCACGCATTCGACCAGCCGGAAGGCGTGATGGCGCCCGCGATCACGCGTTGGCCTTCGCGGTAGCCTTTCACGCCCGATCCGAGGCGCTCGATCACGCCGACCGGCTCATGGCCGATCGTAAGTCCCTCGGCGACGGGATACTCCCCCTTCATGATGTGCACGTCGGTGCCGCAGATGGTGGTCGTGGTGATGCGGAGCAGCGCGTCGAGCGGACCGACCTCGGGGACGGGCTTCTCGCGCAACGCGATCCGGCCCGGTTCGACGAAGACGGTCGCCTTCATGGTCTTTGGCATCGGGATGCTCCTTCGAAATGCGGTGGTCCGGCGCGTTCAGGTCGTTCCAGGCGGGAAGGTGAGCAGGCCGGTCGACATCGGATCACGCGCCGGCATCCCGCTTCTCCCTGCTGCGGCCGGCGGCCTCGACAGGTGGGCTCGCCGCGCGGCAGGTCTCATGCGTGGCCAGGAAGGCTTCGAGGTCGCGCGGGATGACGCGCCACTCGCGCCCCAGATCGATCGCCCGGAGCTGCTGCAGCTTGATCCAGTGACGGACGCTCGCCTCCGAGACCTGAACGAGATCCGCAACTTCCTTCACGGTCAGGAATCGTCGCGTCAGCATCGCGCCACTCCGGTCTGCCGCCTTCCATGCCTGCACAGTGGCAAGGAATCCAAAGCGATCGCATTGACGTACATCAACGCCCGTTGAGCATCATCGAGTGCATCTGAGCGTGGGCGGCTCGAAGGCTGCCCCGCAGATCTCAACCTGCCGGGTGAGAAGGCGGCGATGGTCACGGGTGGCGTGAACGGCAGGCCGTTCCGCCGCGATGACCCGGCCCGCTTCGTGCGCAAGCACGCCTCTCCTGCGGCTGACGCACGGGATCCGCGTCAAACGTGAGGAGAGAGTATCGTGGCCATGACGACGATCGCGCTGCATGTGGAGCCCGGGGCCCTGGGAGCGGTGGATGCGAGCCTTGCGCTGCCGTTGGCGATCGCCGAGGCCCATGCCGCGCATGTCACGGCCCTCGTGTTCGCGGCAGGCGTGTTTCGCGACGCGTCCGGCGCGGACATGACGTCGCTGAACGAGCAGGAACTCCTCGCCCGAGAGAATGCTGTGGCCGCGCACGTGCAGGAAGTCCTGCAGGCGCGGGGCCTCCGGTTCGAGCTGCGCGGCCGCAGCAGCTTCGCCTACGGGGTCGGCGAAGTCCTCGCCGACCAGATGCGCGTCAGCGACATCGGGATCGTGTCATTCGGTCCGGGCGCGGATGTCGGCGAGCGGTTCGTCGTGTCCGCCGGCACCTTCTCGTCCGGGCGGCCGCTGCTGCTCGTGCCCTCCGGCCACGTCGCTGCCACCCATCCGACGCGCCTCGTCCTCGCGTGGGACGCCTCACCTGCGTCGGTCCGCGCGATCCATGGCGCACTCCCGTTCATCAAGCGGGCGGAAGCGGTCACCATCGTGAGTGTCACGGACGACAAGGAATTCCGGCAGGGCCAGTCGGGCGTCGAGCTGGCGCATCTGCTGGCGCGCCATGGCGCGTATGCGGCCTTCCGCCCCGTCCAGCGGGGCCGCGGCGGCGTGGGGGCTGCGATCATGGACGTCGCGCGGGAAGTCCAGGCCGACATGATGGTGATGGGCGCCGTCCGCCATGCGCCGCTGCACAACCTGGTGTTCGGCAGCGCGACGATGGACCTGCTCGACCGCGGCCCGACGCTCCCCACGCTGCTCGCCGCATAGGCCCGTCGGTCGGACGACCCGCCCGCTCGACCGGCTTCTCGCCGAGCAACGGGCGGGCGGCAACCTCTCGGGGGCAGGCGCCGTGCAACGTGGCTCGAAGTCGGCAACGGAGCGCATGACGAGCGGCGAGGACGCCGCGTGGTGCAGCCTCGCCTCCGAAGACGCGATGAGGCGCATCGTCGCGCAGCCCGAAGGCCTGACCGGGGCCGAGGTGGCGCGAAGGCTGGCGGCGCACGGGCCCAACAGGCTGCCCGAGGCCCGGACACGCGGGCCGATCCTGCGGTTCCTGGCGCACTTCCACAACGTGCTGATCTACGTGCTTCTGGGCGCGGCCGTCGTGACGGCGGCCTTGCAGCATTGGGTCGATACAGGGGTGATCCTGGCCGTCGTGCTGGCCAATGCGACCATTGGCTTCGTCCAGGAAGGCAAGGCCGAGGCCGCGATGGCGGCGATCCGGCAGATGCTTGCCCCCCGTGCCGCCGTGCTGCGCGACGGGCGACGGGTCAGCGTGGACGGCGCGGACCTCGTCCCGGGCGACATCGTGCTGCTGGAGGCGGGCGACAAGGTGCCCGCCGACCTGAGGGTGATCGAGGCGCGCGGGCTTGCGGCGCAGGAGGCGATCCTCACGGGTGAGTCGGTCCCGGTGGAGAAGACGGTCGAGCCGGTGCCCGCCGATGCCGCCTTGGGCGACCGGCGGTCCATGATGTGGTCCGGCACGCTGGTCACGCAGGGCACGGCACGGGGCGTCGTTGTCGCGACCGGAGCCCGGACCGAGATCGGGCGGATCGGCGGCCTGCTCGCCGAGGTCGAGCAACTGACGACGCCGCTCGTCGCGCAGATGGACCACTTCGCGCGCTGGCTGTCCTTCCTGATCCTGCTCGTCTCGGGCCTTCTGCTGCTCTACGGCTACTTCGTCGGGCACCACGCCTTCGGCGATCTGTTCATGCCCATCGTGGGGCTGGCGGTCGCGGCGATCCCGGAGGGCCTGCCGGCGGTGATGACCATCACGCTCGCCATCGGCGTGCAGGCGATGGCGCGGCGCCATGCGATCGTGCGTCGCCTCCCGGCGATCGAGGCGATCGGCTCGGTCTCGGTCATCTGCACCGACAAGACCGGGACGCTGACGCGCAACGAGATGGTCGTGACCGCCGCCGAGACGCCCGACGGCGCATTCGAGATCGGTGGCGAGGGCTACGCGCCGGAAGGCAGCATCGCGCCGTCGGGCGACCTGTCGCGCCTGGTGCTTGCGGCGGCGCTCTGCAACGACGCCGCGCTGCACGCCAAGGACGGGCGCTGGACGGTCGAGGGCGACCCGATGGAGGGCGCGCTGCTGGCCTTCGCCGGCAAGGTTGGCGGGGATCATGCGGCGCGGCGGCTGGACGCGATCCCCTTCGACAGCCGCCATCGCTTCATGGCCGTTCTGAGCGACGGCGCGGCGGGCCGGCTGGTCCATGTGAAGGGCGCGCCAGAGCGGGTCATGCGGATGTGCGGCGGCATCGATTACGCGCATTGGCACGACCGGGCCGATGCGATGGCGCGGCGCGGCCTGCGTGTCCTGGCGCTGGCGGAGCGATCCGAGGCCGGCGAGCGCATCGATGTTGCCGCGCTGGAAGGCGGCCTTACCTTTCTCGGCCTCCTCGGGCTGATCGACCCACCCCGGCCCGAGGCCATCGCCGCCGTGGCGGAGTGCCGGGCGGCCGGAATCCGGGTCAAGATGATCACCGGCGACCATGCCGGCACCGCCGCGGCCATCGCCGCGCAGATCGGGCTGGAGAATACCCGCCGTGTGCTGACCGGAGCCGATCTCGACAAGCTGGACGACGCACAGCTTGCTCTCGAAGTGGTCTCTGTCGACGTCTTTGCCCGCACGAGCCCGGAACACAAGTTGCGCCTGGTGACCGCGCTGCAGGCCAACGGCCTCACGGTCGCGATGACCGGCGACGGCGTCAACGACGCGCCGGCCCTCAAGCGCGCCGATGCGGGCATCTCCATGGGCCTGAAGGGTTCGGAGGCGGCGAAGCAGGCGGCCGATCTCGTGCTCGCGGACGACAACTTCGCATCCATCGCCGCCGCGGTGCGCGAGGGGCGGACGGTCTACGACAACCTCAAGAAGGTGATCAGCTGGACCCTGCCCACCAATGCGGGGGAAGCGATGGTGATCGCCCTGGCGTTGCTGGCGGGCCTGGCCCTGCCGGTCACCGCCGTGCAGATCCTCTGGATCAACCTCATCACGGCGATCACCCTCGGCCTGGCGCTGGCGTTCGAGCCGACCGAGGCGGGGACCATGGCCCGACCGCCCCGCGCGCGCACTGCGCCGATCCTCACGGGCGAACTCGTCTGGCACGTGGTGATGGTGGCGCTCCTGTTCCTGGCCGCGGTCTTCGGCGTCTTCGGCTACGCGATCGACCGGGGATACCCGCTGCCGCTGGCGCAGACGATGGCGATGAACACGCTGGTGGTGCTGGAGGTCTTCCACCTCTTCTTCATCCGCAACATCCACGGGACCTCGCTGACCTGGGACGCCGCGAAGGGGACGAAGGTCGTCTGGACCGTGGTCATCGTCATAACGGCGGCGCAGTTCGCGGTGACCTACCTGCCGCCGCTCCAGGTGCTGCTGGGCACCCAGCCCGTGCCGCTGGCCGATGGCCTGCTGATCGTCGCCGTGGGTGCGGCCTTCTTCGCGATGATCGAGATCGAAAAACAGATCAGGTTGGGGTTGAGCCCTCGCGGTACGATCCGGAATGCGTGAGCAATGGGGGAGCAGGAGCGGCCTGATCCTTGCCGCCATCGGCGCGGCCGTGGGTCTGGGTAACATCTGGCGCTTCGCCTACGTGGCCGGCGAGAATGGCGGCGGCGCGTTTCTGCTGGCTTACCTGCTGATCGTGCTGGCGCTCGGCGTGCCCCTGGTGATTGCCGAACTTGCCATCGGCAAGCGCGGCGCGGCAGACGCGGTGACGGCCTTCCAGGTGCTCGCGCCGCAATCAGTCTGGCGCCATGCCGGCTGGTTCGGCGTCGTGGGGGCCGGGCTGATCCTCAGCTACTACGCCGTCATCGCCGGATGGGCGCTGCGCTATTTCGCGGTCGCTGCCACCGGTGCCCTGTGGGACTCGGCAGCAGGCGGATTCGGCGACAGCTTCCGGCAGTTCATCGCCCATCCACTCGCGCCGCTGGGCTGGCAGTTCGTGATGATGCTCGCCGCGATGCTGGTGGTGGCTGGCGGCGTGGGGCGCGGCATCGAGCGCGTGAATCTCTGGCTGATGCCGCTGCTCGCCGTCATCGTGATCCTGCTGGCGGTCTTTGCTCTTTCGCTACCCGGCTCGGCGGGCGGGGTGTCCTTCCTGTTCGCCCCCGACTGGGCCTCCATGGCGAAGCCGAAGGTCGTCCTCGCAGCGCTGGGCCAAGCGTTCTTCTCCATCGGCGTCGGCATGGCCGTCTATGTCACCTACGGCAGCTACATGCGGCGTGAGCATAGCGTCCCGATCTCCGCGGCTGCGGTTGTCGCCGGTGACACGGCCTTCGCATTCATCGCCGGCCTGGCGATCTTCCCGGCCGTCTTCGCCATGGGCGGTGATCCAGCAGCGGGACCTGAGCTCGCCTTCATCACGTTGCCGCAGATTTTCCTCGCGATGCCCGGCGGCTGGCTGATCGGGCCGGTGTTCTTCTTCCTGCTGAGCGCAGCTGCGCTGACGTCCATGGTATCGCTGCTCGAAGTGCCGGTCGCCACCGCCATGCATCGCTTCCGCATGCATCGCGGACGAGCGGTCGCAGCGATCGGTGGGGTCATCCTGCTTGCCGGTGTGCCCTCAGCATTGAGCTTCGGTGTGCTGGATGGAACGACGCTCATGGGGGCTCCGATCCTGGATGCGACCGATCGACTGGTGTCGAATCTTCTCTTGCCCATCGCGGGGGGGGCCGTGGCGATCTTCTTCGGCTGGGTGGTGCCACGACAGGTGGGCGTGACGTTGGCAGAGCTCGGAGAGGGGCCGCTTTGGCGGACCGTGCGGTGGTTGCTCCGCTACCCGGCTCCCGCCCTGATCCTAGGCCTGATGCTCTATCCCTTGCTGGCATCTTAGCAGGTCGGCCCACCCTACGTCGAAGGTTCGTCCAGTGCGTCGGGAAGCAGCCGGCACGGGTGCCGGTTCAGATCCTAGTGCCGTGCCCGACGTCACCTCGGCGACGGCCGAGCATGTCGGCCGCCTCGATTGGCGGCAGCCCGATGGCCGCAACGTCAACCTCGACGTGCTCGGCATCGGTCCGGGTCTGCCCGCCTGGCGGCTGCCGGAGGTGGAGGCGGCGCGACCGCTGCTCGCGGCCGGCAGCTTGCGATGCTCGGGGCCGCCGCCTGCCCGTGTCGGAGCCCTCGGCGAGGCTACGCGTCCGGCTGCGATCCACGAGGGGTTCGCAGCCCGTCCAGCGCCTCCGCCCCGATCACCCACAGGATCTTCCAGCCCGCCCGGATGGTACCGGAGAGGGTTCCGGAAATCTTCGACGTCCCGATGCGACGGCGGTAGCCCACCGGCACCTCCTGCACGCGCAGACCGATGCGGGCCGCACGGACCTGCATCTCCACCGTCCAGCCCCAGGTCTCGTCGCGCATGCCGAGCCGCGCAAGTGCATCCCGCCGGATGGCGCGAAACGGGCCGAGATCGGTGTAGCGCACGCCCCAGACCAGCCGGATCAGCAGGCAGGCCAGCGCATTGCCAAAGCGCTGCTGCGGCGTGAGCGCGCCGCGCTCCACGCCAAGTCGGCGCGCGCCGATGACCAGATCCGCCTCACCTGCCTCGATCGGAGCGAGCAGCACGGCGAGGTCCTCCGGCCGGTCGGCGGCATCGGCGTCCATGAAGAGCACCGTGTCCACATCCGGCGATAGAACGGCGATGCCGGCCAGGCACGCCCGGCCATAGCCACGACGCGGCTCCGCCACCACGCGGGCGCCGAGGCGGCGTGCGATCTCGGGCGTGCCGTCGGTGCTGGCGGTGTCCACCACGATCACCTCCGCTACCCGGGGAAGAATCGCGTCAAGGACCGCCGGCAGCGCCGCAGCCTCGTTGCGGGCGGGGACGATGACGCCGATGCGCAGCCTGCCTGCCGCGGTCATCGGCGCCCCTGCTGGCGGATCGTGGATAGGCCCAGCATTAGCAACACCCCCATGCCGTGGATTGCGGCGACGCCGTGGGCGAAGACCGCCCCGAGCCCCAGCGCGTGCAGCGGGAAGAACGCGTAGTAGAGCGGCAGCAGCACCGCCGGCAGCAGCAGCGCCCGGCAGCCCAGCGCCGCGGCAAAGGGCAGGAACCAGACCGCATACCAGGGATATTGCGCGGGCGAGAGGTAGAAGGTGGCGGCCGCGACGACCAGGGCGCCGCGGAGCAGCGCAATCGGCTCGCCCGGGGCCTGACGCGCGACCGCGAGCGCGACGACCGCCCCTGCAAGACCGAGCAGTGGCCGCAGCATCTCGCCGGCGCCCGGCCCGAAGGCCGCCAGGGCCCAAGCCAGCGGGGCATTGTTGACCAGCCAGTGCTGCGCATAGGCAGCCAGCCCCGCATCGACCGCTGTGACGGTCGCGACCAGCGGCGCCAGCGTGACGCTAGCGGCGAGGCCGAAGGCAACGGCTGCCCGCCTTCGTGCGCGGGCCGGCAGCCAGCGCGCGAGCAGCGGCACGAGCAGCAGCGGCCAGACCTTCACGCCTGCCGCCAGCCCGAGCAGGCCGCCCGCCAGCGCCCCGCGCCCGCCGAGTGTCGCCAGCAGCGCTCCGAGCAGCAGCGGCGGCAGCAGCGCATCCACATGGGCGGCGTTCGTAAGCACCACCGGCAGCAGCGGGCAGCACCACCAGACGGCGGCGCGCATCACGGGCAGCCCGGCGCGCCGCAGCAACGCCGCCAGCAACAGCACGCCCGCGGCCTCCGCGCCCAGCATGACAAGGCGCAGCCCGAGCAGATCCCAGGGCGCCACCCAATGCGCCAGCAGAAAGGCGAACTGCGCGGTGCCCGGGTAGATGCTCCGCAGCCCCGCGAAGGGCAGCACGGCCCGCAGTGCCGTCCCGGCCTCGCCAAGCTCGGGCGGTACGCCGGAGGCTGGCGGCCCGGCCCAGGGCCAGATGCTATGCGCCACCAGCGCCCCGTCCCAGAGGTAGCGCAGCGCGTCGGTATCGAGGACGAGCGGGGTTGTGAACCAGCCCAGGCGCATCGCGGTGCCGAACACCAGCACGGCGCCGATCGCCGCGCGCCGCGGGGGCAGCCGCTCCAACGGGCCGATCGCCAGGAACCAGGCCACGCCGCCCAGCAGCGCCAGCGCGATGAAGGCCAGCACCTTTGGTGGTGGCGGTGCGGCCTGTTCCTCCAGCGCGGGGGCCAAGGCGACCATGCCAGCCTGGGCGCCTGCCAGCAGGGCTGCCATAGCGAGCAGGCGCGGCGCCTCACGTCGCATCGAGTCACGCCCCGTCATACGTAACCAGGAGCCAGTCCCGAGCGATCTGCGATGCAGGCCGATCCGGCCGCGCTCCTGCTGATGGACCAGACGCCATGCCGCCATCCTTTCGCACGGCCCGACGCCGCATGCTGTTGGTCGGCGCGGGCACGCTGGTCGTCTCGGCCAGTGCGGTGCTCGCCTGGCCCTGGCGGAGCGGCCTGCCTGATCCCGCCGATCCCGGCACGACGATGCAGGATGTCGAGGCCGCCGTGGCGCGGCTGCTGCCGGTGCCGGAGATCACCCCGGCGGAACTCGCCCGGCGGCTCGAGGCGGGCGAGCGCATCCAGTTGGTGGACGTGCGTGAGCCTGCCGAATACGCGCAGAGCCGGATCCCCGGCGCGCTGCGCGTGTCGCCCGGGGCCCCGGCCGGCGCGGTGCTGGCCGAGCACGGCGCGCGCATGGCCGGCGCGAACGTGGTGCTCTACTGCGCCGTCGGCTAGCGTTCGGGCCTGATGGTGCAGGGCATCCGGCAGGCGGCGGCGCAGGCGCCGGCCGCGGCGCTGCTCAACCTCCGCGGCGGTATCTTCCGATGGCATGCCGAGGCGCGTCCGCTGGAACTGGGCCCGGGCGCTGCGGGCGTGCATCCCTTCGACGGGGCCTGGGGGCGGTTGCTGGCGCGGGTGAGCGGCGGCTGAGAGCGGCGGCGTCATGTACCCGGCGGCGCGTCGTTGAGCGCCCAGTCATAGGCATCCCCGGCGATGGCGTCCCGCTCGGACAGGCGCGCGGCCAGCAGCGGGGCGGCGTAGCGGCGCAAATGGGCGACGACGCCCGCCTCGCTGCCGCCAAAGTCCTCGCGGAACCAGCTGTAGATCGAGGAGACGCGCAGCCGCCCATCCGGCATGACAGTTACGCCGCGCGGATGGTTCACGAAGGCCGCCGCCGCGGCGTCCAGCTCCCGCTCCAGCGTCGCGGCCCGCCAGGCGCGCGGCCAGATATTGGGGCAGCCGATCGAGGCGCAATTCACCGCGTAGTGCACGCGTGGGTCGCGGAAGGTCGGGCGCATCGTCTCGTGCTCGATATCGTCGAGCGACATGCGACGCCCCTCGATAGTGACAAGCCGCGTGCGCCACGGGCCGTTGAACTGGCGCGGGTCCAGCGGCACGCCGGTCGAGCGGATGTCGCGGATCGATCGCACCGGATGGCGCTCCAGCACCACCTTCAGTGTGAGCGCGTTATACAGGTTGGCCCAGTAGGCGAAGGCCTCCGCGCGCTCCATGGCCGACGGCCGGCGCGACGCTGCCTCGGCGATCCAGACATCCAGCGCGCGCATATCCGCCGCATTCGCCTTCCAGGCGCCGTAGCGCACGCGCGTCACGCCATCCGGATGGTCCACCACGTAGCGGACGAGCAGCGCGTCCAGCCCGGCGTCCGGATCGGCCGCGGCTTGGCGCGCGGGCAGAGCGGCGGTCGCGGTGAGGGCAAGGAGGGTGCGGCGAGTCGGCATGGTCGTATCCTTCAGGCCTTGGCGAAGCGCGACTTGAGCGGGATGGCGGCGAGCGAGAGCGCCGCGAGACCGAGCAGCGCGCCCAGGATCTGCGGCGTCAGCACGGCACGCGGGTCGAAGGCGCCGCCCATCGCCAGAACCTCGCCGAGACCGGCGCCGGCCAGGCTGAACACGGCCGTTCCCGGAAGGATGCCGAGCGCGGTGGTGACGACGTAGGTGGACAGCCGGACACCGACGAAGGCGGGCACAAGGTTCACCAGGAAGAAGGGGAACAGCGGCACGAGCCGCAGCACCAGCAGGTAGGAGGCGGCGTTGCGCCTGATGCCATCGCCGAGCGCACGCGCCTTGGGCCCCAGCCGATCCAGGGTATCCGCACCGAACAGGCGCTGCGCGAACAGGAAGACCAGCGTCGCGCCGATCGTCGCGCCGACCACGGTCAGCGCCGTGCCGCCTACCGCGCTGAACAGGAAGCCGCCGGCCAGGGTGAGGAAGACCGCCCCGGGGAAGGAGAAGGCGACGGCGGCGGTGTAGAGGCCGACATAGGCCAGCCCCGCCAGCAGCAGGTTCGCCGCCACGCAGGCGCCGAGCGCCTCCCGGTGCGCCGCGAGCGTCGCGAGCGAGAGGTGGTCGGTGAGCCCCGTGGCGCGCAGCGCCACAATCAGGCTAATCACGCCAAGGCCGATCCATAGGCGGCGGTCGCGCAGCACGCGGGCGAAGGTCATTTTGCGTTCCCCTCAGGGCAGCAGGCGCTGGACGAGGCCGACCAGGCGGCGCGTCCGAGGCCCGAACAAGGTCGGCGTGTAGAAGCTTCCCGCGGCGCGCTTCGAGGTTTCCGACATGGTCGGGTAGGGCGCTAGCGAGGACGCGATGGCGCCGATCTTGAGGCCCTGCTGGATCGCGAGGCCCCACACCCCGATCATCTCGCCCGCGCGGGGTGCCACGATGGTGGCGCCAAGGATCCGGCCACGGCGGCCGAGCACCACCTTCGCCAGGCCTTCCGTCCTACCCTCGGCCTGGGCGCGGTCGTTGCCCGACAGCGGCTGCGACAGTGTCGAGACCTCGTGCCCCGCCTCGCGCGCAGCGGCCTCGGTCAGGCCGACATGCGCAAGCTCCGGGTCGGCATAGGTGACCCAGGGCAGTGCCGCGTAGTCCACCTTCGCCGGCAGGCCGAACAGCGCATTCCGGATGACGATGCCGGCGTGGTAGCCGGCGATGTGGGTGAATTGCGGCCCGCCGGCGACATCGCCGATCGCGAAGACGCGGCGGTTGCTGCTGCGCAGCCGCGCATCCACCGTGATGCCACGCGGCGTGGCCTCGATGCCGGCCGTCTCAAGCCCAAGGCCCGCGGTGTTCGGCCGACGCCCCGCAGCAACCAGCAGGTGCGTCCCGCGCACTACCGGCGCATCGGCGCCGCGAAGCTCGAGCTGCACGCCGTTGTCGGCACGGCGCGCGCCGAGCACCTCGGCGCCCTCGTGCAGCGCGATGCCTTCATGCAGGAGCGCGGTGCGCAGGATTGCGACGGCCTCGGGTTCGTCCTTCGGCAGGATCGCGGCCCGCTCCACCAGCGTCACGGCGGCGCCGAGGCGGCGGAAGGCCTGCGCCATTTCCACCCCGATCGGCCCGCCACCCAGCACGAGCAGGTGATCCGGCCGCTCGGTCAGCCCGAAGATGGTCTCGTTGGTGAGGTAGGGAACCTCACCGAGGCCAGGCACGGGCGGGAGGGCGGCAGCAGAACCGGTGGCGACCACGAAGCGCCGTGCACGGATGCGCTGGCCCGCCGCCTCGACCTCCTGCGGGCCGGTAAAGCGCGCGGCGCCCTGGATGACCGTGACGCCCAGGCCTTCGAAGCGCTCGATGCTGTCATGCGGGGCGATGGCGGCGATGACGCCGTGCACATGCGCATGCACCTTGGCGAAGTCGATCGTGGGTTCGTGTCCGTTCACGCCGAAGCGGGCGCTGCTGCGAACCTCCTGCGCCGCGTGCGCCGCGGCCAGCAGCGCCTTGGACGGGACGCAGCCCGTGTTCAGGCAGTCGCCGCCCATCAGGTGCTTCTCGACCAGGACGACCGAAGCCCCCATCTGCACCGCGCCCGCCGCCACCGAGAGGCCGCCAGAGCCTGCGCCGATGATACAAAGATCGGAATGAAGCACCCCGTCGTGCAGCCGGGGGCGGCGCGCACCAAGTCCGGGGGTCGCCCCTGTCGCATCCATTGTGGCTCGGCCTCTTTCGGTTCCGCATGCCATTCGACGGATGCACCGGCGAGGTTACGGGGCTACCGCCTGCGCTTCCGTCCAAGCGGCCAAGAAGGCGCGCGTGTGGTGCGCAGGGCCGCTCGCGACCGCAGCGCCGAAGCCTGTTGCTTGCCCGGAGAGTTCAGCATGTAGCCACAGGAAGTCCTGGGGTTCATCGACGTCGTACCACGTCGGCAGCATCACGACGGGCAGGCCGATTTCATCCGCGCGCCGCAGTGTGCAGGCGAGCACCTCCGGCGTGCTCCACGCGATGTCCTCGAACAGCCTTGGGTGGGGGCGCTTCAGTCCAACGAGGTAGTAGCCGCCGTCGCGCGCCGGACCCAGGACGGCGCGGTCACCGGGCTCGCGCAGCGCGGCAATCGCCCGCTCGACGAAATCAGCCGGCAAGGTCGGGCTGTCCCCGTTCACCATGATCGCGCAGTCATGTCCGTGGGCCAGGAAGGCCGCTGTGCTCACCTGCAGCACAGAACCCACGGATGCCGCCTGGCGCGGCACCAACGTCCACGGCGGCGGCAGGAGCGCGCGCAGTTCCGCCTCCGATCCGGCCGGGCTGAAAAGCGCATAGAGTTGCCGGCCAAGCGGCTCGGGAACGGCTTCCAGGGCCGCAGCGACGTCGCGGATGAAGCAGGCGGAGAGGCGTTGCGCCATTTCCGCCCCGAGCAGCGGCCGGAGGCGCGACTTGCCTCCGCCCGCACCAGGCGTCTTGCAAACGATCGAAACGGCTGCGCCCAGACTCATCAGAGTTACATCGTCATTTCTGGCATCGTTCCTACGTCGGCGAGGTCCAGAAGGTTACGTGGTCGTCGGGGAGGAGATCCTCGCTCCAGTGTATTCAACGCCTTGCCGCGGTCGCGCACGTCTACGCCGCCGCCGTGTTCGACCTTCGTGGTGGGCCAGAGAATTTCAGTTCCCCGTTCCCACCGCTGCAGGGAGTGCGCCGGGATTCGAACCGTCGCCGATTGGAGGTGCCGGATCCCCAGCACAGCGCCCCCTTCGGCGACGCAATCTGATGGACCTCGTTCTTGGCAGGAGCTTGATCGAGACTCGTGACGGCGGCTTCGACATCCGATTCGAGCATTCGGAATCCAAGGCCAAGCAACGCATCGAACTTCCACTGCCGCAGCGGCTGATCGACCCAATGCGCCGCTACCTCGCGACGTTCCGGCCCGTTCTTGTGGCTCGCAGTCAGGATTGCGGGGCGCTTTGGGTCGCAGCGAGAACCGGCGGCCCACTCTCCGCGCACCGGCTTCACCGACCTGCTGCGAGACGCGGAGCGTGGCGAGTTCGATGTGGTGGTGTGCGAGGCGCTCGATCGGCTCGGGCGCAAGCTTGCGGACGTGGCAGCGCTGTATGATCGCCTCGCCTTCCGGCGGGTGGTGCTGCACACCGTGTCAGAGGGACGCATCAGCGAACTCCACATCGGCCTGCTCGGCACGATGGCGCAGAAGTTCCTCTCGGATCTGCGGGACAAAACCTGGCGCGGCCAGCTCGGCCGTGTGCGGGCTGGACGGATCCCCGGCGGTCTCGCCTTCGGCTACGGCGTCGTGCCGCCGGCGGCGGGCAGCAGCGAGGGGGGCGCGCGCTGCATCCTGCCGGATCAGGCAGAGGTCGTCCGCCGGATCTTTCGCGACTACGCCGCCGGCACGTCGCCGCGTCAGATCGCGAAAGCGCTGAACGCTGAGGGCATTCCGGGACCAGGCGGTCGCAGTTGGGTCGACACCACGATTCGCGGCCATGAGGAGCGCGGCACCGGCATCCTGAACAACCCGATCTATGTTGGCCGTCTCGTGTGGAACCGCACTGGCTTCGAGAAAGACCCGCGCACCGGCCGGCGCGTCGTCCGGCTCAAAGATGCCAGCGAGCACGAGATGCGCGAGGTGCCGGAACTGCGCATCATCGACGACGAATTGTGGGAGCGTGTCCGGGCCCGGCGCACGAGTCTGGCAACGGAGGTGGCGCGGACCGACACCACCAACCGGCTGAACGGGAGCCATCGGCGCCGTTTCCTGCTGAGCGGGCTGCTGACCTGCGGCTGCTGCGGCGGCGGGTATACCGTCGTCGGGCTCGACCGCTATGGCTGCGCGACCCGCCGCGGCCGCGGCACCTGCGACAACGCCAAGACCATCAGCCGGCAGCGGATCGAGGCGCGCGTGCTGGCGGGCCTCAAGGATCGCTTGCTCGCGCCCGATATGGTTGCGGAGGCCCTCGCAGCTCTCGAGGCCGAGAGCGCCGCTGCACGGCGCGAGGCCCGTGCAGCAGCGTCAGGCCGACGCCGGGAGTTAGACGAGGTCGAACGCAAGCTGGCCGGCGTGATCCGGGCGATCGAGGACGGCGCCTGGAGTGAGGCACTTAAGGCGCGCTTGGCCGCGCTCGAGGGGCGCAAGGTGCGTCTTCTGGAGGATCTCGCGGCCGCAGATCGCGCGGAGGGACCAGAGATCCGGATCCACCCCGGCCTGATCGATCGGTACCGCGACCAGGTCGCGCACCTCGAGGAGGCGCTGCTCGACGCGTCGATCCGTGGGGAGGCCGAGGAGGCGCTGCGTTCACTGATCGAGCGGGTGGTGCTGCGTCCGGATCCGACGGCGAGCGACGGTCTCTCGGCCGAGATCCACGGGGACCTGGCGGTGATCCTGCGGGTTGGCGAGGCCGAGACGCGGCCTGGTGATGCGCCCGGTGTGGTTGGCTCCGGGCATAAGAAAACCCCCGGAACATCTGTTCTCGGGGGTCTACTGTCAGTGGATGCGGGGACAGGATTTGAACCTGTGACCTTCAGGTTATGAGCCTGACGAGCTACCGGGCTGCTCCACCCCGCGTTGATGTTGTTGTGTTTGAGGATCCGGCCTGGTGGCCCGGCGGCGACCGA